>JAEXXS010000504.1 GCA_023451915.1 Pseudomonadota bacterium
TTGCAGGGACAGGAAGAAAAACTCCCCGGACAGCTTTCTGGCGGCCAGCAGCAGCGCGTGGCTATCGCCCGCGCCATTGTCATCGAACCTCCTCTGGTCTTGATGGATGAGCCGCTTTCCAATCTCGACGCCAAACTGCGCCTTGAGATGCGCGCTGAAATCCGCCGCATCCACAATCAGCTAGGTTCCACTACAATCTATGTCACCCACGATCAGGACGAAGCCCTTTCGCTCGCAGATCGCATTGTGGTGTTGCGCGACGGCGAGATCCGCCAGGTCGGCAAGCCTAACGAACTTTATGAAGCGCCGCTCTACCCTGATGTCGCTGCATTTATGGGATTTAGAAACGCCCTCCCCGGCAAGGTGACGCGTATCGAAAATGGCCAAGTCACCATCGCCGTCGCTGACAGCGAGCTGACCGGACGTGCTGTTGAGGGATTGAAAATCGGCGACGAAGCCGTATTGATGGCGCGCGGCGACGATGTCGTTTCAGGCTCCGCTCAACAGAACACGCTACAGGCAATTGTCGAAACAATTGAGTATCGTGGTCGCGAGTATGTGGGCACAGCACGCACGCAAACGGGTCTGGAACTCATCTTTCACGGTCCCCAAGGCGTCGAACCAGGCAGCCAGATTGCGCTCGGCATCGATGCCGCCAACGCGCTTGTCTTTCGGGCGGAGGGGTGAGTTATGGTTGATATAGCTCACGAGCGATATACAGATGCGCCATTGACACCCAGCTTGCGACAAAGGCTCGCCAATCGCGGCTTCGACGGCGTGACATTGCTGATCCTGCCCGCGCTGCTGTTCGTAGTGGGAGTGTTTATCTATCCATTTCTCTATGGGCTGGTTCTGTCGTTCAATCCGTTGGACGGCGGTGGTACATTCGCCAATTACAACAAATTTTTCTCCGACCCGTTTCTCTATAAAACCATCGGTGCGACCCTCTGGCTTGCTGTTCCGGTTACGATCATCAGTGTGATGTTTGCCGTACCTATTGCCTTGCGCGTTCGACTGATGCGACGCCAGCGGTTGCTGACGACGATACTTGTCCTGCCCATTACGCTTGGCACAGTTCTGATCGCGGAAGGCCTTCTCAACTATCTCGGTCCGCAAGGCTGGTTCAGCCGCACATTGATTTTCATCGGCCTGATCGACAGTCCGCTGAAGCTGACCAATAATTATTGGGGTGTCTTCGCCTCGCTGGTGATAACCGTCTTTCCATTCACGTTTCTGCTGACGCTCTCCTACATCACCGGCATTGATCCGGCACTGGAACGGGCGGCAGCTACCCACGGAGCCAATAGCTGGCAGCGCTTTCGATATGTCATGTTGCCCTTGCTGGTGCCCGGACTGGTCGTCGCGGCCTGCCTTACCTTCGTTCAGGCCTTCGCGGTATTCCCATCCGCCGTGCTTCTGGGCGCTCCATCAGGCCCTACGCGCGTCATATCCATTGCTGCGGCACAGGCAGCGTTCGAACAATATGACGACTCCATGGCGTCTTCGATAGCCATGATTATGGCAGCAGTACAGTTGATCGTTGTGGGTGCGCTTCTTGGTGTCCGTTCACTTTTCTATCGTGGCTCAACAGCCGGCGGGAAGGGTTAAATCATGGTTCGCGATACATCCCTTCTCTCCAAACTCTGGATCACAGTTGTCTGGCTTCTGACCGGCTTCTTTGTCCTCAATGTTCTGGCGGTCATCACCGCTGTGGTCGTGTCGAGTTTCGGTACGCGCTGGCTTGGCACCTGGCTGCCGGACGCCCTCACCACACGGTGGTATGCGGCGGCCTGGGCTGAATTCCAGCTGGATCAGGTCTTGCTGGTAACGTTTCAGGTGGTCTTCGCTGTGGTCATCTTATCCGGCATCCTCGGTGTAACCGCCGCCTACGCCATGGCGCGGCGCGAATTTCCCGGCAAGAAATTCGTATTGCTGATCTTCCTCTTGCCGCTGCTCGTGCCACCGATAACCTTCGGGATTCCGCTTGCAACGGTCCTTTACAAATTTGGTGTCGGGGGAACATTCTGGGGCGTTGTCCTCGCCAATCTCGTACCCACCGTACCTTTTGTCATTCTCGTCATGATCCCATTCATCGAACAGATCGACCCCAAGGTCGAAGCGGCAGCGCGGGTCTTCGGCGCAGGAACGTTCAAGCTTTTCATTCATGTACTCTTGCCGATGTTGCTGCCCGGTGTGCTGGCCGCCATGCTTCTGGTTCTGGTGCGAACCGTCGCCATGTTTGAACTGACCTTCCTGACCGCAGGTCCAACATCGCAAACACTTGTGGTGGCGCTCTATTATTCCGTATTTGCAGCAGGTGTTCGCTCTGTGCAATCCATCGACGCCATGGCCGTGATCTACATGGTGACTTCTCTGGTCTGGCTTCTTCTGGCGCTGCGCTTCGTCAACCCCACGCAGATTGTTGCGCGCAACCGTCAACCATCCGCGCATTAGTGTGACAGATTGAACAGGAGCCCCTGATGAAGATCACGGCTGTCGAAACGGTGCAGTTGCCGCACCTGAACAACATCTTGTGGGTTCAAATCCACACTGATGAAGGCATCGTGGGTCTGGGCGAGACATTTCGCGGCGCGAATGCCGTGGCTGCCTATATTCATAGTGATATCGCCCCGCAACTGATCGGCCAGAACCCGCTGGAAATCGACCGGATATCCAAGCTCCTGCTGGAGCCATATGTCGGCTTTCGGTCTTCTGGCGTCGAAATTCGCGCCGCCTCCGCCATCGACATCGCGCTTTGGGATATTTTTGGCAAGGTTACCGGGCAGCCGATCCACCAACTGCTGGGCGGATTGTCGCGACAATCCATCCGCACCTACAATACCTGTGCAGGCTACACCTATAACAAAAGCGG
>JAEXXS010000515.1 GCA_023451915.1 Pseudomonadota bacterium
GTTGTCTGGGGCATTCCGTTCGATGCAGCTGTGTCCAACCGGCCCGGCGCGCGTTTCGGCCCGCAGGCCATCCGGCGTGCATCGGCCATTTTCGATAACGACCCGCAATATCCGTTTGAGCGCGATCTGTTCGAGAATCTCGCCATCATTGATTATGGTGACTGCCTGCTCGACTACGGCAATCATTACAAGACACCTGCCACGATTGAGCGCGAAGCGGCGAAAATCCTCAAATCCGATGCGTTTTTGCTGACGCTTGGGGGCGATCACTTCGTGACATGGCCGCTTCTGAAAGCCCATGCCGCGAAATACGGGCCGCTGGCGCTGGTGCAGTTCGATGCGCATCAGGACACCTGGTTTGACGACGGCAAGCGGATCGACCACGGTTCTTTCGTTGCCCGCGCGGTTCGTGACGGCATCATCGACCCGGACCATTCCATTCAGGTCGGCATTCGCACCCATGCGCCGGACGATTGCGGCATCAAGATCATTTACGGTCACGAAGTCGAAGACATGACGGCGGCAGAGATTGCCGACGCCATTTTGAAACGCACGGCTGGTAAGAAGACCTATCTGACCTTCGATATCGATTGCCTCGATCCGGCCTTTGCGCCCGGTACGGGCACGCCGGTGGCGGGCGGCCCTTCCTCGGCAAAGATGCTGTCGATCCTGCGCAAGCTCACACCGCTTGACTTCGTCGGCGCGGATGTGGTCGAGGTTGCACCAGCCTATGATCATGCCGATATTACGGCTATCGCTGGAGCCACAATCGCAATGTATTATCTGGGTCTGCTGGCAGAGCGGAAAGAACGACGATGACGGCACCGCTTTTGCGCGGTTGAGAAACTGATTCAAGCGGTTGAAAAACCGATTCCGAATATCGTCGTAACTTTATGAAATCAAAAGGCAAAAGCATGAAACCGAAAATCTTCATCGATGGCGAACACGGCACCACCGGCCTGCAAATCCGCAGCCGACTGGCCGCGCGCGACGATCTTGAAGTGATTTCAATCCCGGAAGCCGAGCGGCGCAACAAGGATTTGCGCGCCGACTATCTGCGCTCTGCCGATATCGCCATTTTGTGCCTGCCTGACGATGCATCGAAGGAAGCGGTTTCCCTGCTTCGGGATCACAATTCGACCAGGATCATCGATACATCGACCGCGTTCCGCGTACATCCAGAATGGGCCTATGGTTTCGCCGAACTGGCCAAGGGCCAGCGCGAACGCATTGCGGAAGCGCGTCTCGTCGCCAATCCCGGCTGCTATCCAACCGGCGCGATCGCGCTCATTCGTCCGTTGCGTGACGCCGGGCTGTTGCCGTCTGACTATCCTGTCAGCGTCAATGCCGTTTCCGGTTATACGGGCGGCGGCAAGCAGCTGATCGCGCAGATGGAAGACAAGAACAATCCGGACTATCTGCCCGCCAACAACTTCCTTTACGGCCTGCCGCTGCATCACAAGCACGTGCCGGAATTGCAGCTGCATGGACGCCTTGATCGTCGCCCGATCTTCAGCCCGAGCGTCGGGCGTTTCCCGCAGGGCATGATCGTGCAGGTTCCGCTGTTCCTGAACGAGCTTGAAGGCAGGCCCTCGCTTGCAAAGATTCACGCCGCCCTGACCGAGCATTATGCCGGTCAGGACATTGTCGAAGTCGTGCCACTGGAAGAAAGCACCAAGCTGCCGCGTGTCGATGCGGAAGAACTTGCCGGCAAGGACGGCATGAAGCTCTTCGTCTTCGGCACCGAAGGCGACGATCAGGTCAATCTGGTCGCCCTGCTCGACAATCTCGGCAAGGGCGCTTCGGGCGCCGCTGTGCAAAATATGAACCTTATGCTTGGCAAAGCGTGATGGTGATTGAACCGGTGTTCCCGGACGAATGGAATATCGGTTCGTTCGAGCCATTGGCGGATACGCATTCAAGCCTCGTCTGGAAGGTCGAACGCATCGATCATCCCGGCGAGGTTTTTGTCATCAAGCAGCTGAAACCAGCCGGAATGGAGGAAATGCGCGGCGCGCATTATCTGCGCTGGCAGGATGGACATGGCGCGGCGCGTCTGTACGATCTGAAGGGCTCGTCGATGCTGCTCGAACATGCAGGCAGCTATCATCTCGATGAACACCTCAAAGGCGGCCACGACGCGGATTGCCTGGTGATTTTTGGGCGAGTTCTGGAAGCATTGCACATACCCTCGCCCGCACCGGTGCCACCGGACCTGCAGCCGCTCGACAGGCATTTTGCCGGCCTTTTTGCAGTCGCAGACGCGACGCCGCTCTACGCGGAGGCCACGGCGCTTGCAAAACAGCTCCTCGCAACACCGCACCAGCCTATTCCACTGCACGGCGACATTCACCACGAAAACATCCTACGGGGGCCGCGCGGCTGGCTTGCGATTGATCCTCATGGGTTGGTCGGCGATGCCGCTTTCGATGCCGCGAATATTTTCTACAATCCACTCGATCGTGACGATCTTTGCCTCGACCTTGACCGGGCAAAGCGCATGGCCGAGCATTTCGCGCCGATCATCGCTCGCGCACCGTCCTATATTCTGGATTATGCCTTTGCCTATGGCTGTCTTTCAGCCGCGTGGCACCGCGAAGACCGCAATGATGCCGACGAAGCGCGGGAGTTGAAGATCGCCACCGCGCTGAGATATCTGCGTCAGACGGCTTATCCTTCGTAAGCGCCCTTGGTAGCGCGCCAATGGGCAACCGCGAAAGCCAGCACGATCAGCGCAACGAATTGGTGCGTGAGGCCCATATGCAGCGGCACACTCATCAGCAGCGTTCCGATACCAATCACAGCCTGCACCAGAACGAGGCCGAGCAGCACGATCGTGCGGCGCGCATGGGTCGTCCCCGGCGCGTCTCGCCACACCTGAACCGCGTGGAGAACGGTCAGAACCAGCACCGTATAAGCAAACATGCGATGCACGAACTGCACGGTTTTCGGGTTTTCGAACAGATTGCGCCACCATGGCGACTGGATGAAGAGATCGGATGGGATGATCGCGCCATCCATCAAA
>JAEXXS010000071.1 GCA_023451915.1 Pseudomonadota bacterium
ACAATTTCGGTCTAGAGGACACGCATGACGAAGATCATCTACAAGATCGCCCCGCGCGACCTCTGGGCGCAAGCGGAAAAGGCGGGAAGCTTTACGGGCGCGCCGGTTGATATTGCCGATGGCTATATCCATTTCTCTACTGCAGCACAGCTGCGCGAAACGGCTGCCAAGCACTTCGCAAACCAGAACAACTTGGTTCTTGTGAGCGTGGACGCGACCCGTCTTGGTGAAAACCTTAAATATGAGGTCTCGCGCGGCGGAGCGCTTTTCCCTCATCTCTATGCGGACTTGCCGCTTGATGCGGTCGTGACTGTCGAGCCCTTGCTGCTCGATGACGACGGAGTTCATATTTTCCCGGAGCTGAAAGACGAATGAGCGGACTTTTTGAAACTCTCGGCCGACGCGCCCTCTTCTCTTTCGACGCCGAACAGGCGCATGGCCTGTCTATTGCCGGGCTGAAGACCGGGCTCGTCAGCTGCAGCGCGCCGAGCGACCCCGCTTTGTCGGTGAAGGTTGCGGGCTTGCAGTTTCCCAATCCGCTCGGCATGGCCGCGGGCTATGACAAGAATGCCGAAGTGCCCGATGCGCTTTTGAAGCTCGGCTTCGGCTTCACCGAAATCGGCACCATCACGCCGCGCCCGCAAAGCGGCAATCCGCGTCCGCGCATTTTCCGCCTCGTGGATGACAGCGCCGTCATCAATCGCCTTGGCTTCAACAATGAAGGCCACGAGGCCGCTTTCAAGCGCCTGTCGCAGCGCGCAGGCAAGAGCGGCATTGTCGGCGTGAATATCGGCGCGAACAAGGATGCGGATGATCGCATTGCCGATTACGTGGCGGGCATTCGCCGGTTCTATCAGCTGGCGCGCTATTTCACCGTCAATATTTCCTCGCCCAACACGCCGGGCCTGCGCAATCTTCAGGCGCGCGACAGTCTGCGCGAGCTTTTGAGCCGCGTGCTGGAAGCGCGCAACGAAGAAGGTAGCATGTGCACGCTGAAGCGTCCGGTGTTCCTGAAAATCGCGCCTGATCTGGCAGATGAAGAGCTGGACGATATTGCCGCCGAGGCCACCGAACAGAAGCTCGATGGCATCGTCGTTTCCAACACCACCCTGTCGCGCACGGGTCTGAAAAGTGCGGCAAACCGCGACGAAACCGGCGGGCTTTCCGGCGCTCCGTTGTTCGAACGTTCGACCGTGGTGCTTGCCCGCATGCGCGAGCGCGTCGGCCCCGACATGCCGTTGATCGGCGTTGGCGGCATCGACAGTGCGAAAACCGCTTTGACGAAGATCAAGGCCGGAGCCGATCTGGTGCAGCTTTATACAGGCCTCGTCTATCGCGGCCCCGGCCTGCCGGGCGATATCCTGCGCGGCTTTTCGGCAGCGGTCAAACGCGAAGGCGTCGGCAATATTGCCGAGCTGCGCGACCGCGACACAAAAGACTGGGCAGCGCGTCAGCTGCCAGCGTGACTATCGCGTGAATTCCAGCCTGTAACGGCGCGGCAGCATCGCCAGAAGCGTGATGCCGCGTACCGACAGGAACAGATTAAGCGCCAGCCAAAGCCCGTGATTGCCCATCGCGGGCTTTGCCGCATAAAGCACGGCCATGAAGAAGGCCAGCGACAGGAACATCATGTTGCGCATATCGCGCGACCATGTGGCCCCGATATAGACACCGTCCATATGGAAGGCGAGCAGCCCGGTAATGCCGGTGAGTGCCGCCCATGGCAGATATTTGAGCGCTTCGGCATGGACATCCTCGGCCTTGGCCAAAAGGCTGATGATCGGATCGCCGAAAATCAACAGCGCGAAGGCGATGATGCTGGCCATCACCAGCCCCCACACAAAGGTCAGCTTCGCGCCCCGCACAAAGGCCGGGCTGTAGCGCGCGCCGATGGACCGCCCGACGATCTGTTCGGCGGCAGCGGCCATGCCATCGAGAAAGAAGCCCGCCACGAGGAAGAAATTCATCAGCACGGCATTGGCAGCGAGCGTCACCGGCCCGAGATCGGACCCAGCCCGCGTGAAGAAGGCAAAAGCCGTCAAAAGCAGGAAAGAGCGGATCATAATATCGCGATTGACCGCGAACATGCGCACGATGCCTTCCTTCTGGAAAATGCGCTGGCGGCTCGGGCGCTTGGTTGCGTCCTTGCGGAAATGCCGGATCACCAGAAAGAGGCCGACAATTGCCGCGACGGTTTCGCCGGTGACCGTGGCCCATGCCACGCCCGTCACACCCCAGCCAAGTTCCAGACCGAGAATGATGCAGAGCACAATATTGATGCCGTTGAGCAGCACTTGCAGGCCGAGGCCGAGCATCCCCTGTCCGCGCCCGAGAACGAGCCCCAGCACCGAATAATTGATGAGTGCAACGGGCGCGGCCAGCATGCGGATCGACACATAGGTCGCCATGGCCTCTTGTGTCGCGCTGGTTGGATGCATGAAGGTGGAGGCCGCCGCCAGAATGAGCGGCAGGCAGAGGATCATCAACCCGCCTGCGATCACCGCGATAATGATGGCGCGCCAGAAGATCGCCTGTTCTTCGACGGCGTCTTCAGCGCCCATGGCCTGCGCCACCAGACCCGTGGTGCCGGAGCGCAGGAAATTGAACATGGACAGCAGAAAGTCGAAGACCAGCGCGCCGATGGCCAGTCCGCCGATCAGCTCGGCCTTGCCCATCTGCCCGACCACGCCCATATCGACGAGGCCCAGAAGCGGTGTCGTGACGGCGGCCAGCGTCATGGGGATGGCGATCAGCATGACCATGCGATGCGTCACATCGAACGGCCTCGTAACGCCTGCCATGCGCTGCGACTGATCCATAACTTTTGTCCCCGAATTCATGCCTGTTGTTCGAGAAC
>JAEXXS010000096.1 GCA_023451915.1 Pseudomonadota bacterium
GATGATCGTGGTGAAATTGCTGTCGGCAAGCGTGCCGATCTGGTACGAGCACGCACCAGAAGTGCAATTCCGGTGGTGCGCACTGTCTGGCGTGAAGGCGAGCGGGTGCTCTGATGCGTATGGAGAATATCCGGCCGAAAGGCTGTTTCGTTGCCGTTGTCGGCCCCAGCGGGGCCGGCAAGGATACGATCATGGACGGTGCGCGCGTGGCCCTTGCAGGCGATGCGCGATTTCACTTTGTGCGCCGCATCGTCACGCGCCCGCAAATGCCGGGAACCGAGGATCACGACAGCATGGATGAAGCGGCTTTTGCAAAAGCTGCAGGCGAGGGCGCCTTCGCGTTGCATTGGCGTGCCCATGGCCTCGATTATGGTCTGCCAAAGTCGCTTGAGACGCTGATTGATGACGGAACTGTGGTGATTGCCAATGTCTCGCGCCGCGTTCTGGACGACATGCGCAAACTTTATCCCTCGCGTTCAGTGGTTGTCATCAGCGCTCGTCCAGACGTGCTGGCCGAGCGGCTGGCAAGCCGTGGCCGCGAGAGCAGAGAGGAAATCGCCCGAAGACTTTCGCGCGAAGTGAGCTTCGACGATGGGGCTGGCGATATTGTCATAATAGACAATTCCGGGGATGTCGGTGAATCCACCGACGCATTCATTCGTCACCTGATGGAAATGTACGAAAAAACAAAGACTTAATCAATAAACTTATAGTGGCGTGTAAATTTACACAAACGTCACGATGCTTTCATTGCAGTGTCATGGAAGCAATTCAGAGTGAGCATGAATGGAGACGAATTCATGCTTCAACTGAAAAACGTAACGCGCCGCTATAATGATAAGGTGGCGGTTTCGGGGGTTGACCTCGAGATCGAGCCCGGCACGTTTGTGGGCATTATCGGGCGTTCAGGCGCGGGTAAGTCGACGCTGTTGCGTATGATCAACCGCCTCGTCGAACCGTCCGAAGGGACCATTCATTGGGACGGGCGCGATGTTACGGGCCTGAAAGGCTCCGGGCTTCGCGACTGGCGCGCGCAATGCGCGATGATTTTTCAGCATTTCAATCTGGTCGACCGTCTCGATGTTCTGACCAATGTGCTGATGGGGCGTCTCAATTACGTTTCGACGCCGAAATCGCTTTTACGCATCTGGAGCGATGAAGAACGCCTGATCGCATTGTCTGCCTTGCAGCAGTTCGATATCGCCCATCTGGCCGCGCATCGCGCCGATGAGCTTTCCGGTGGCCAGCAGCAGCGCGTGGCGATTGCCCGCGCACTGGTTCAGCAGCCACGTATTATCCTCGCCGATGAACCAATTGCCTCGCTCGATCCGCGCAATACGCGCAGCGTCATGGATGCGCTACGCCGTATCAACCGCGAATACGGCATCACGGTTCTCTGCAATCTGCATTCGCTCGATATTGCGCGCAGCTACTGCGACCGCCTCGTCGGCATGTCCGCTGGCAAGGTTGTGTTCCGGGGCACGCCATCGATGCTCACCGATATGGCATCGCGCGATCTCTACGGCATGGAAGCCGCTGACGTTGTCGATAGCGACGACACGGTTGATGCGATGCCCGTACCGGTTCCGCAGTCGGCAGAAGCCGCACTTCGCCAGATTTCCGCCTGAGCCGCTAACGCTCCGGAAAAAACTCGCTCCAAACTCAGGATTAACAGGAGAGACTTATGCTTAACCGTAGAACTTTTCTGGCGGCTGTTGCGCTCACCGCTACCATGACCTTTCATGCCCAGGCTGCTGACTGGAGCAAGGATTATCCGGAAATCGTTCTGGGTGTTATCCCGGCTGAAAACGCCTCGACCACCAGTGACCGTTATGCACCGCTCGCCGCTTATCTCGGCAAGGAACTGGGCACCAAGGTTACGCTGCGCGTTGCAAACGACTACGCCGCCGTCATCGAAGGCCAGCGCGCCGGCAATATCCAGATTGCTTTCTACGGTCCGGCTTCCTTTGCCCGCGCCGTCATGACCGGCGTTGAAACCACACCGCTCGTCAACCAGCGTCACGATACCGGCGTCAACGGCTATTATTCGGTTGTTTATGTTCGCGCCAACAGCCCGTACCAGAAAATGGACGACCTCAAGGGCAAGAGCATCGCGCTCGTTGATCCGAACTCCACCTCGGGCAACAATGCGCCGCGCTACTTCCTGAACCGCGATGGCTATAGCGTTGACACGTTCTTCGGGAAGAACTTCTTTGCTGGCAGCCATGAAAATGCTGTTCTCGCCCTTGCTCAGGGCACCGCTGACGCCGCCGCCAATTCGTGGAACTCGGAAGACGATTCCAACCTGACCCGCATGATCAGCCGTGGCGTTCTCAAGGACGCAGACGGTAAGGCGCTGACCAAGGACGACTTCCGCATCATCTTCAAGTCGGACTTCCTGCCGGAAGGCCCGTTTGCCGTGCTCAGCACGCTGCCTGACCAGCTGAAGGCTGACATCAAGCAAGCTTTCCTCGACATGCCGAAGAAGGACAAGGCTGGCTTTGACGCCCTTTCCGACGGCAAGGATAAGGAATTCGTGGCGACCGAAGCCAAGGATTATGAGCCGATCATCGAGATGCTGAAGTTCAACGACAAGGCACGCAAGTCCTGATCCGTAAAACAATCGAAATGCCCGAAGCTGCAAACGCTTCGGGCATTTTTGTTAGGGAACCTCGCATGACGATATCCACTCTCGACGGCAGCGGTTCCAAGAGCCTGCTCGCCGAGTATCGCAGGGAAGTCGGGAAACGACGCCTTTACGGGATCGGCTTCCTCCTCGCTCTGCTTGTTATCGCCATAGCTGCCTCTGTTGTTGCCGATGTTCGGCTGGGCACACTGGTTGAAAATCTCTATCGTTTTACAAGTTATCTCGGCCGTATCCTGCCAGACCTGACCATCGCCAATTTCTGGGGCGATATGGCCGCGTGGTATTGGAATATCGGCGGCTGGCTCAAGATGCTCTTCGAGACGCTGCTGATCGCCTATCTCGCGACGCTGATCGGCGCGATGATTGCTTTCGCCGCTTCATTCGCAGCTTCCTCCAATATGACGCCGAATTCGACGGTGCGTTTTATCGTCCGGCGCGGACTGGAACTGCTGCGCACCGTGCCTGAAATCGTGTTCGCCTTGCTGTTCGTCATTGCATTCGGCCTCGGGCCGATGGCCGGTGTGCTGGCTCTGATGCTTCACACGACAGGTGCGCTTGGCAAACTGTTTTCGGAAGTGGTCGAAAACATCGACATGCGACCCGTCGAGGGCGTTCGGGCGTCGGGCGGCTCCGGTCTACAGGTCATCCGTTTTGCCGTGCTGCCGCAGGTCGCGGCCAATTTCGCCTCCTACGGGCTGCTGCGCTTTGAAATCAACGTGCGCGGCGCGTCCGTCATGGGCTTTGTGGGGGCAGGCGGCATCGGCCAGGAACTACTCACCTCGATCCGGCAGTTCTATTACAGCGATGTCAGCGCCATTCTGCTGCTGATCATTGTGACGATTGTCGTGATCGATCTCATCACCCAGCGTGTCCGTCACGCGCTTCTGGGCCGCATCGGTTGAAGGGGAGCTTCACATGATAGACATTGCACAAAGCCTCTCCCGCGAAGCTCATGCGCGTGAAAAGGAATTGCGCGCGGAATATGCCACGCTTTTCGGCAACGGTCGTGTCTGGCGCAATCTGGCAATTATCAGCCTGCTGCTGATCGCTTCGGTATGGTTCGCTTTCTATTGGCTCGACTTCTCGCTGCTGCGCATCATCAACGGCCTTGGGCGGCTGGGCGACTTCGCGCTCATGATGTTCCCACCGGCATCCAATGGCCGTTTCAGCCTCTATCTCTGGTCGATGCTGGAAACGCTGGCCATCGCCTATCTGGGTACATTGCTGGCGGCCATCCTTGCCTTTCCGTTTGGCTTTCTGGCGGCAAAGAACATCATCCCGAACGTGTTCCTGCATTTCGGCATCCGTCGCTTTCTCGATACGATCCGTGGCGTCGATACGCTGATCTGGGCACTGATCTGGGTCTCGGTAGTGGGGCTTGGACCTTTCGCCGGTATTCTGGCTATCGCCTGTTCCGACTTTGGCGCTTTCGGCAAGCTGTTTTCGGAAGCTATTGAAGGCGCGGACAAAAAGCCGGTCGAAGGCGTGCTCTCGTCCGGCGGCAACCGCCTGCATGGCTATCGTTTCGGCGTGCTGCCACAGGTGCTGCCGCTGATTGGCAGTCAGGTGCTCTACTTCTTCGAATCCAACACCCGTTCGGCAACGATCATCGGTATTGTCGGGGCAGGTGGCATCGGCGCGCATCTGGCCGAACAGATCAAGGTTTTGAACCTTCAGGATGTCTCGTTCCTGATTATCATGATCCTGATTGCTGTCGCGGTTATCGACTGGTTCTCGTCCAAGCTGCGTCACGCCATGATCGGCAAGAAGGCGCAGAAGTCAGCCTAACCCGTTATGAGCGTCTTGATGCCATCGGCGACGAACTGCACGGCAAGTGCAGCCAGGATGACGCCCAGCAAACGGGTAAGAATGGATCGACCGGTTTCGCCAAGGAACCGGTCGACGCGTTCCGCGAGCAGAAGCACGACATAGGTGATGAGCAGGCAGACAAAAATCACGCCAACGAGGGCCGCACGCGGGCCGATGCCGTGGAATGAGTTTGACGTCAGCACGATGGCCGAAATCGCGCCAGGACCGGCAATAAGCGGAATTGCGAGGGGGAAGGCGGCAATGTTGCGGATATGATCCTTGGTGATGGCGACTTCGGCGCTCTTTTCCTTCCGCTCCGTGCGCTTTTCGAAGATCATTTCAAATGCGATCCAGAACAGAAGCAAACCACCGGCGACGCG
>JAEXXS010000134.1 GCA_023451915.1 Pseudomonadota bacterium
CCATGATCACCGATCTTTTGTCGATGACCATTCGCAACCGGGTTTCGATTGGTCTTGCCGCAGGTTTCATCCTTCTCGCACCATTTTCCGGTCTAGCGCTTGCGGATTACGGCTGGCATCTGCTGGCGGGCGCGCTGATGCTTGGCCTCACCTTTCTGCTCTTTTGCCTGCGCACCATGGGCGGCGGCGATGCGAAAATGATTGCCGCGACAACCCTATGGTTCGGCTTCAATCCGGGTCTGGCGGATTATGTGATCAAGTTTTCGCTAATTGGCGGCGTTCTGACGCTTCTCATCATTCTTTATCGCCTGATGCCGCGTCCAGCACATGCGGATCGTTATGCCTTTCTGGAACGACTGTCGCGCAAGGAGGTCGGGATTCCTTACGGAATCGCTTTGGGCGCTGCCGGTCTCTGGAGCTTCCCGCTCTCCCCCATCGGCCAGATCATGCAGTCGATTTTGCTCGCTCCTGCTTGATCACCCGCAGGAAATTGCCCGCCGGAACCTATATTTCTTAATACGAATAAGATTATATTAACCATAATTACACGATTGCCAGTGCAATTTTGGAACACGTCGTTCGGACGTGGGGACTTGCACGGGGCGCATCATGAAATCAGCTCGTCTGCTCATTCTTGGGGTAGCCGTTATCGCTGCTGGCGGTGCGGGCTATATCGCCATGAATCTCGCGGCGCCGCCGCCGGCGCCCGTGGTGATTGCGTCCGAAACCCCGCAGATCCAGTTGGAAGAAGTGCTGGTCGCCACGGAAAATCTCGGTGTCGGCGCTGAACTGACCTCGCAAATGCGCTGGCAGTCATGGCCGAAGGAAGCAATTTCCGACGGTTATATTACCCGTTCCAGCGAACCCGATGCGATCAACCAGCTCAATGGCGCGACGGTCCGGCTGCAACTATTCCCCGGCGAACCCATTCGCAAGGTGAAGCTGATCGGACCCGGACAAAGCTTCCTGTCCTCGATCCTGCCGCCCGGCATGCGTGCGGTCGCGACCCAGATCAATGCCGAAAGTTCGGCTGGCGGTTTCATCCTGCCCAATGATTTTGTCGATGTCATCATGACGCGGCGCAAGCCCGACAATGCCACCAGCACGTCCATCGCGCCCTTTACCACCGAAACCGTGCTGCAAAATGTGCGCGTCCTTGCCATCGACCAGACGATTCAGGAAGACGAACAGGGCCGCAAGGTCATGGTCGGCCAGACGGCGACATTGGAACTGACGCCCGATCAGGCGGAAATCATCACCGTCGCCCAGCAGATGGCGGACCGGCTGACCCTGTCGCTGCGCTCCATGCACGACGCCGAAGACAAGGACATCAAGCAGGCCGACTATCTGGTTTCCTCACCGACGCGCAGCGGAACCGTCAAGGTCATCAAGTCCGGCAGCATTACAGAAGTAGGACCGCGCTCATGAGACAGGAAAAACGCGTGCGCCCGTATTTTGCCAAATCCGCCCTCATCGCTGCAAGCCTGACGCTCCTGGCGCAACCTTTCTTCGAAGCGCCTGCCATCGCCGCGGGCGGCGTCGTCAAGGTTGGCGCACAGGGCCGCGCGCAGCGGATCGCGCTCGGTCTCAACAAATCGCTGGTGCTGGATTTCCCGCAGGATGCCTATGACGTCCTCGTCTCCAATCCCTCCATCGCGGATGCCGTCACGCGCACCTCGCGCCGCATCTATCTGTTCGGCAAGCAGGTCGGCCAGACGAATATTTTTGTCTTCGGCCCGAATGGCGAACAGATCGCCTCCATCGATGTCGAAATCGAGCGCGATGTCAGCAGTCTCTCGACGCAATTGAAGCGTCTGGTTCCAGGTTCCGATATCCGGGTTGAACTGATCAACGACAACGTCGTTTTGACCGGCACGGTGCAGACACCGCAGGATTCGGCGCAGGCTGCAAAGCTCGCAGGACTTTTCGTGACGGGCGGCGAAGCCACGACCGGCCAGTATTCAACGACCGCGTCAGCCCCGACCGATGGCGGCGGCGTTGCGATCAACAATCCCGATTGGCAGCGTCGCAGCAGCAAAGTCGTCAACATGTTGACCATCGTCGGCGAGGATCAGGTCACGCTCAAGGTGACGGTGGCCGAAGTGAGCCGCACCGTCATGAAGCAGCTTGGCGTCAATATGCTGGGTCGCGGCACCAGCGACGGCATCACCTATACAGGCATTTCGGAAAGCATCGCGGGCGCGATCGGCAATAATCTTTCCGACACCGGCTTCGGTCTCGCGACCAGCAATTTCTCCGCCTATCTGCGGGCGATGGAAACGGCTGGCGTCATGAAAACGCTGGCTGAACCAACGCTGACGGCCATTTCCGGCGAAAAGGCCGCCTTCAATGTCGGCGGCGAATATAACGTCATCAACAGCGTCACCTATGATGACAACGGCAAGCGCACCAACGAGCTGGCGAAGATCGAATATGGCATCGGGCTGGAATTCATGCCGGTGGTGCTGGGTCCCGGCCGCATCAGCCTGAAAATCAGAACTTCGGTGTCGGAACCCACAACCGAAGGCGCCGGCACGACCAACAAAGCCGACGGCGTGGGTGCGAGCCTGCTTTCGCTGCGCAAGCGCGTGGCGGACACCACGGTGGAACTGCCGTCCGGCGGCTCGATGATGATCGGCGGTCTGATCCGCGATGAAGTGCGCCAGTCGGTTTCGGGCTTTCCGGGTCTCACCAAAATCCCCGTTCTCGGCGCGCTGTTCCGCAGCAAGGACTTCATCCGCAACGAATCCGAACTGGTTGTCATCGTGACGCCCTATCTCGCGCGCCCGGTCGCGCGGCAGGCGCTGGCGCGGCCCGACGACAATCTCAATCCGGCCAGCGATGGCGCAGGTTACATTCTCGGCAAGGTCAACCGTGTTTACGGGACGATGGAGACCAAGCTGCCGCCCGGTCGTTACAACGGCGTTGTCGGGTATATCTACAAGTGAGCGGAGAAACGGGCATGACAATCCGGGGCAACAAGGTTTCCATAAAGTCGGCAATGCTGGTTCTGTCGGTCGCTCTTCTGGCCGGTTGCGCCAACCGGCAGCACGTCACCGTCGGCGCACTGCCCGACGATTACCGCACCAATCATCCCATCACCATTGCCGAGCGTGAACAGGTGACCGATATACCGGTCGGCAGCGCCGATAGCCGGCTTAATACCATGCAGCGCGGCATTGTGCAGAAGGCCATCGCCAACTATCGCTATAATGGATCGGGCATGGTCTATGTGCTCGTTCCCGCCGGCGCGCCCAATCAGGCTGCCGCCTATCGCCTGAGCACGGAAATTTCCGCAGCGCTGCGCAAAGGCGGTGTCAAGCAGGCCAATATCGCCATTGAAAACTATCCCGTTCCATCACCAGATGCCGCAGCGCCGATCCGCATCAGCTATTATGCGATGACAGCCGGCACCACGCCTTGCGGGCGCTGGCCGGACGATATCGCGACAACACCGGAAAACCGGCATTATGCCAATTTCGGCTGCGCGATGCAGAACAACCTCGCCGCACAGGTCGCCAATCCCGCCGATCTGCTCGGGCCGCGCGTTTCCTCTCCAATTGATTCCGACCGCACGACAGAACGCCTCAATGGCTCCCAGGGCTATACGAAAATGTCGACCGCGCAGACGGATAACTGGAAAGAAATCCGCAGCCAGCAAGCGAATTACTAAGGGGGCGTCATGACAGATATCGCCTTAGGCCCGGATAACGGCAGCGACATTGCCGAACAACGCGCGCCGATCCTGCTGGAGAATGTGCGGCCCATTCCGCGCATCTCCATCCAGGCTTTTTGTGAAAACGAAAGCGTCGCTATTCCCATCGAACGCGCCGGCAACGACCGGCGCATGGCCAAGACGCATCTGAAAGTCTCAGGCGGCGGCATAGAGGCGGCCATCGAGTTCTACCAGACAGCCTCGACGCCCAATCTGATCATCGTCGAATCGTCGTCGGAACCGAGCATTCTGCTCGACGAACTGCACCGCCTGTCGGAGGTCTGCGATCCCGGCTCCAAGGTGCTCGTCATCGGTCATTCCAACGAGGTGTGGCTTTATCGCGAATTGCTGCGCCGCGGCGTATCGGAATATATCGTCGCCCCCGTCTCGCTGGCCGATATTCTGGCCATCGTCTCGTCGATCTTTCTCGATCCGGGCGCTGAACCGCTTGGTCGCTCCATCGCGGTTATCGGCGCAAAGGGCGGGGTCGGTGCATCGACCATCGCGCACAATGTCGCCTGGTCGATCTCGAATCTGTTCCGCCATGACGTGGTTCTGGCCGATATGGATCTGCCCTTCGGCACGGCCAACATCAATTTCGATCAGGACCCGACGCTTGGCATCGCCGACGCCGTGTTTTCGCCGGAACGGGTGGACGAGGTCTATCTCGACCGCCTGCTGGTGCAATATGGCGAACATCTCTCGATTCTTGCCGCCCCTTCCAGTCTGGAGCGTACCTTCGATTTTCAGGAGGATGCGTTCTCCGAGATAATCGATGTCGCCCAGCGCACCTCGCCGCTGGTGGTTCTCGATCTGGCGCATGGCTGGAACGGCTGGACCCGCACCACCTTGATGCGGGCCGATGAAGTGGTGATCGTTGCAGCCCCCGATCTCGCCAATCTGCGCAATACGAAGAACCTGCTCGATACGCTGGCGCAACTGCGCCCCAACGATCTGAAGCCGCATCTTGTGCTCAATCAGGTGGGCGTGCCGAAACGCCCGGAGATCGCGCTGTCCGATTTTTCCGAACCACTCGGCATTGACCCGATAGCGGCCATCGAGTTCGAGCCGCAGCTTTTCGGCAATGCCGCCAATACCGGGCGCATGATTGCGGAAACCAGCCCCGACAGCCCGGTTTCTGCGACCATCACGCATATTGCGCATGTGCTGACTGGCCGGGCGGATGTCCAGCCGCGCAAGAAGAATGGCATCTCCGGTCTTTTGGGCAAATTCGCGCGCAAGACGAAGTAACGGCGGAAAATCATGTTCGGCAAAAGAGGCAACGAAACAGGCAGCAAACAGGATGGCGGCATTGCAAAAGCAATCGCGCCCCAGCCTGTGCAGCGCACGGAGCCCGTTCAGCCGTCCCGTATGCAGGCCGCGGTTCCGACCACGCCTGCCAGACCCGCCCCGCCCGCCAGCAACGGGCGCGAAAAGAACGAAGGCTATTACGACACCAAAGCGCAGGTTTTTTCGGCGCTGATCGACACGATCGATCTGTCGCAGCTCTCGCGCATGGCGCCTGATACGGCGCGCGAGGAAATCCGCGATATCGTCAATGACATTATCGCCATCAAGAATTTCGTCATGTCGATTGCCGAGCAGGAAGAATTGCTCGACGACATCTGTAATGACGTCCTCGGCTACGGTCCTTTGGAGCCGCTGCTTGCCCGCGACGACATTGCCGATATCATGGTCAATGGCTCGCGCCGCACCTATATCGAAGTCGACGGTATGGTGCAGGAAACGGGAATTCGTTTTCGCGACAACCAGCAGCTTCTTAATATCTGCCAGCGCATCGTCAGCCAGGTTGGCAGGCGGGTCGATGAATCAAGCCCGATCTGCGATGCGCGCCTGCCGGACGGGTCGCGCGTCAATGTCATCGCCTCGCCGCTGTCGCTCGACGGCCCGACGCTCACCATCCGTAAATTCCGCAAGGACAAGCTGACGCTCGACCAACTGGTGCGTTTCGGCGCGATTTCCAGCGCCGGTGCGGAACTGTTGCAGATCATCAGCCGCGTGCGCTGCAATGTCATCATTTCCGGCGGCACGGGTTCGGGCAAGACCACGCTGTTGAACTGCCTCACCCGCTATATCGATGCGCATGAACGCATCATCACCTGCGAAGATTCCGCCGAACTGCAATTGCAGCAGCCGCATGTCGTGCGCCTTGAAACCCGCCCGCCCAATCTGGAAGGCGAAGGCGAAGTAACCATGCGCGATCTGGTCAAGAACTGCTTGCGTATGCGCCCGGAACGGATCATCGTCGGCGAAGTGCGCGGACCGGAAGTGTTCGATCTGTTGCAGGCCATGAATACCGGTCATGACGGCTCGATGGGCACGATCCACGCCAACAGCCCGCGCGAATGCCTGAGCCGCATGGAAGCCATGATCGCCATGGGCGGCTATGTGCTGCCGCAGAAAACCGTGCGCGAAATGCTGGTCAATTCCATCGATATCATCATTCAGGCGGCGCGCCTGCGTGACGGTTCGCGCCGCATCACCCATGTAACGGAAGTGGTGGGACTAGAGGGCGACGTCATCATCACCCAGGATCTGATGCTTTACGACATCAAGGGCGAGGACGCGTCCGGGCGTATTCTCGGCACGCACGGCTCGACCGGCATTGGCCGTCCGGCCTTCTGGGAACGGGCGCGCTACTACAATGAAGACAGCCGCCTTGCCACTGTTCTCGATAGTATGGAGAGCGTCGACTGATGACCGCCTCTCCCATCAGCATTCTGATCTTCATTCTTCTGGCGGTGGTCGCCTGCGCCGCGCTCGCCTATGTGCTGTTCTACGAACGGCTGGCCAGCAAGGACCCCGCCTCGCGACGGCTGGAAACCGTGCGCAACTATGCCGAACGCAGCGTCACCCGCAGCGAACGGGATAAAAACACCGATATCCAGAAACGCCGCAAACTGTTGCAGGACAATATCAAGGATCTCGAAGCGCGGCAGAAGCAGCGCGAGAAGAATCAGAAATATCCACCGCTGCGCATCATGCTAACGCAGGCGGGCCTGAGCATCACGCTGCGCCAGTTCTATATCTATTCCGGAGCAACGGCCTTTGCCGGGCTCCTGATCGGCTTTATTTTCGGCCTGCCGCTTCTGCTTCTTCCCGGCATTGCCATTGCCTGCTTTTTTGGCCTGCCGCGCTGGTTCGTGCTGCAAAAGCGCAAGCGTCGCCTGAAGAAGTTTCTGGAAGAATTTCCAAACGCGCTCGACGTCATCGTCCGCGCGACACGGGCGGGCCTGCCGCTCAATGACGGCTTGCGCCTGATCGCCAGCGAGGCGCTAGAGCCGGTGAAGGGCGAATTCAAGAAAGTCGTTGAAGCGCAGCAGATGGGTCTGTCTATCCCCGAAGCCGTCGGCAAGATGCCGGACAGCATGCCCTGCCCGGAAACCAACTTCTTCGCCATCGTGATCCAGATTCAGTCGCAGGCGGGCGGCAATCTTTCCGAAGCGCTGAACAATCTGTCCAAGGTGCTGCGCGATCGCAAGAAGATGAAAGCCAAGGTCGATGCGCTTTCGATGGAAGCAAAGGCATCCGCCGCCATCATCGGCGCGCTGCCCTTTATCGTCACGGTGCTGGTCTATCTGACCAGCCCGCAATATATGACGCTGCTCTTCACCTCATCGACCGGCCATATGCTGCTGGGCGTTGCCGCCGTGCTGATGGCGACCGGCATTTTCATCATGAAGAACATGATCAATTTCGATATGTGAGGCGCAGGCCATGTTTTCTCTCCTCATCGAAAAACTAAGCGACCCGCAGTTCCTGATCGCCATGCTGATCACGATTGCGGTCTTTGCCGCCATCGTTACGGTTTTGATGCCCGTCTTCAGCACCAATGCTTTGAAATCGCGGATGAAATCGGTCGCTACCGAACGCGAGGCGATCCGGACCCGCGAGCGCGCGCGGCTGGCATCGGAAAACGACCGGCGCAACAGCCTGCGTCATCAACAAAAGCAAGGCATTCGCGACTTCGTCGAAAGGCTCGACCTGAAAAAGGCGCTGGCCGACGACAAGACGATTGCAGCACTCAGAACCGCCGGTTTTCGCGGACAAAACCCGCTCAACATCTTTCTGTTCCTGCGCTTCGTGCTGCCATTCGGCGCGATGACGCTGGCAGGTTTCTACGTTTTCGCGCTCGGCAATCTGCCGGACCATTCGTTCTTCGTCCGGCTTCTGGTCTGTATTCTGGCCGGTTATGCCGGGTTCTACGCGCCGAACCTCTATGTTTCCAACAAGGCGGCCAAGCGCAAGCAGTCGATCCGCCGGGCCTGGCCCGATGCACTAGACCTGATGCTAATCTGCGTTGAATCCGGCATGTCGGTTGAAGCTGCTTTTCGTAAAGTGGCCGACGAAATCGGCATACAGTCAGTGGAACTGGCAGAAGAACTGATGCTGACCAATGCGGAATTGTCATTCCTGCCCGAGCGGCGTCAGGCCTATGACAATCTCGCCAGCCGTACCGGCGTCGATCAGGTGAAATCGGTTTCGCAGGCGCTCATTCAGGCGGAGCGCTACGGCACGCCCGTATCGCAAGCGCTCCGAACGCTTTCTCAGGAAAGCCGCGATCTGCGCATGCTGGAAGCGGAAAAGAAAGCAGCCGCCCTGCCGCCGAAACTCACCGTACCGATGATTGTGTTTTTCCTGCCGGTGCTGTTTATCGTCATTCTTGGCCCGGCCTTCATCCAGATCGCCGCGCAGGGCGGGCTGTTCGGCAGCCGATGAGCTGCCGATGGCTGAAAGGCAATCAGCCTTTCGGCTTATCCTTGAGCATGTTCCAGGAATTCTGCTGCGCCAGCATGGAGCGCAGATAATCCGTATTGGCCTTGGCCTGTTGCGGCGAAATTTCCTGCGCGGCAATGGTTTCGGCTTCCTGAAACCGCCCCTGCAAGCCGACCGAAAGCGCCAGATTCTGACGCACGCGGCTGTCCGCGCCGGGCAGAACGGACGCTTGCCGGAAATAGTTTTCCGCCGCCTTGGAATCACCGGCCAGGAGGTAAGACATCCCCATATTGGAGAGAACCGACGGCTCGTTCGGCTTGATCTGCAGCGCCTTTTGATACATGGCGCGGGCTTGATCGCGGTTGCCCATCTGGTCGAGAATGGCGCCTTCAGCGGAGACGAGTTTCCAGTCCGGATAGGCCGGGTTCTGCGCGCGGCGGATGGCATCGAGCGCGGTATCGAACTGGCCCGCACCGGCAAGCGCCTTGCCATAGGCGGCAAGCACCTGCTGATCCTTCGGATAGGTGATGACCAGCGCGCGCATGACGGCCAGAGCCTGATCGTTGCGGCCAAGCCGGATCAGCACGCTTGCATAATTGAGCGCAGTGCCACGGTCCTTCGGATTGCGCTCATATTGCGCGCCGAGACGGCCCGCCATCGCGGCAAGCTGGGCATCGTTCATGTGATCGAAAGTGGCGGCGGTCTCGGTGCGTCGTACCGAACCTGTCGTGGTGCGGTCCACCGTGTTGCAGCCGGTGAGGACAAGCGCTGAAAGGATAGAAGCCACGCCAAGGCGGAAACCAGCGCCGCCCATTACACCGATGTTGAGCATCCCGCCTCCCTATGCGGCCGGACATGCATGCCCCAGCCCCCTCTCGTGGTCTGATTGCGACATTTGCGTCCGACCGATTACACGTATCGAACAAATGTCGGAATCTAAAGACCACTAGCAGTTTTATGACTCTAGTGGATTGAATTCTCCTTCATCAATAATCCGTTAACCCTAATGATTGGTTAACACGGCTTGCATGCGGCTGTTTCCAAACAGGTCGAAGCACTCTATCTGTTTTCAAAACTGCCTTGATGAGAGAAGAGCGCCATGTCTGTCGAAATCATTGCCCATAAGTCGGAACAAAGCCGTCCAATCTGGTTTACGCAGAAGGGCAAACTCAACGAGAACAAGCTTCCAGCCTCTGCGATCGCCTGGGCAAAAGCCCATGATTTCGACGGTGAAGCGGGCAAGGTTCTGGTTCTGCCGGGACAGGACGGCGCGATTTCCGGCGCGCTGTTTGGTATTGGCGACGATACCAAGGGCGGCCAGTCGCAATTGCTCGCCGGTAAACTCGCGCGCAGCCTGCCGGAAGGTGACTGGCATTTCGAAAATGCTGGCGACGATGCCTCGCTCGCGGCGCTCGCCTTCCTGATGGGCGGCTATAATTTTGCGCGCTACCGCAAGGCAAACGGCAAGAGGGTCCGCCTGGCTTTGCCAAATGGTGTCGATGAAGCCGAGACCAAGCGCATTGCCGCTGCGGTGACACTCACGCGCGATCTCATCAACACGCCGACCAATGATATGGGGCCTGATGCGCTGGAAAAAGCCGCACGCGACCTCGCCAGCGAACATAAAGCGGAAATCAGCGTCACGCAGGGAACCACGCTTCTGGAACGAAACTTCCCGATGATCCATGCGGTTGGGCGCGCAGGCGCGATTGCACCGCGCCTGATCGACCTCACATGGGGTAAGGAAAGCGATCCGAAGGTCACGCTGGTCGGCAAGGGTGTCTGCTTCGATACGGGCGGTCTCGACATCAAGCCCGCAAGCGGCATGCTGCTGATGAAAAAGGATATGGGCGGTGCGGCCAATGTGCTCGGCCTTGCCGCTCTTATCATGGGCGCAAAACTTGGCGTGCGGCTGCGCGTGCTGATCCCGGCGGTCGAGAATTCCATTGCCGGAAATGCCTTCCGCCCGGGCGACGTGCTGCAAAGCCGCAAGGGACTGACCGTCGAAATCGGCAATACGGATGCGGAAGGCAGGCTGGTGCTGGCCGATGCTCTGGCGCTGGCTGATGAGGAAGAGCCGGAATTGCTGATCGACATGGCGACCCTGACCGGCGCGGCGCGTGTGGCGCTCGGTCCTGACCTGCCGCCTTTCTTCACCCATGACGATGCGCTGGCGGAAGCCATCGCCGCCA
>JAEXXS010000146.1 GCA_023451915.1 Pseudomonadota bacterium
AGCAGCGCCGGAACGTCCTCGATTTCAACGACAGCCATAAGTCCTCATCGGAATTTGAAGTCTCTTCATATTGCTTTCAACTTTAAGGGCGTCATATCTGTTCTCAACCCGGAAATCGAGATCGAAGGAGAATCTTCATGAAACTGACCTGGCTCGGCCACGCCGCCTTCCGCATTGAAACTGCAAAGGCGGTCATCCTCATCGATCCGTTCCTGAACGGCAATCCCGGCGCAAAAGGCATCGACTTCAAGGAAGCGACCAAGGGCGTCACCCATATTGCATTGACCCACGGCCACGGCGATCACATTGGCGACACGGTGGCCATCGCCAAGGAACATGGCGCGACGGTTATCGCCAATGCCGATCTGGCAAGCTGGCTTGGCACGCAGGGGGTGGAAAAGCTCGACGCAGGCAATACCGGCGGCACGCAGACGCATGACGGTTTCACCGTCACCTTTGTCAACGCGCTGCATTCCTCCGCTTTTCTGACCGAAAACGGCGTTTCGCAGGCGCTTGGCAATCCGAACGGTCTGGTGTTCCACTTTGAAGAAGATCCGACGCTTTACCATATGGGCGACACGGATATTTTCTCCGACATGGCGCTCATCAATGAACTGCACCAGCCCGAAATCGGCATCGTGCCAATTGGCGACCGCTTCACCATGGGCGGCGCGGTGGCGGCTCTGGCCTGCCAGCGTTACTTCAACTTCAAGACCGTGCTGCCGTGCCATTTTGGCTCGTTCCCGATCATCGACCAGACGGCCGACAAGTTTGTGGCGGGCATGGCCGATCACGCGGGCACGAAGGTTCTGGCGGATCCAGCCGGCACTGTTCACACGTTCTGACGGGGTTAGGTGCGCAAGAAATGTTGCGCTTCAACAATCGCGCCGTTATAGCCGTAGCAAAGAACCTTCAGGGTGGCGGGTCGCCGCCCTGATACAGCATTTGCGGAGAACAGAATGTCCGTCGATATTTCCACCGTCAAACGCGTCGCGCATCTCGCGCGTATCGCCGTCAGTGAAGACGATGCCGAGCGCATGACCGGTGAACTCAATGCAATTCTGGGCTTTGTCGAGCAATTGAACGAAGTCAATGTTGACGGTGTCGAGCCGATGACCTCAGTGACGCCGATGAATATGCGTCTGCGCGAGGACAAGGTGACCGATGGCGGCATCGCCGACGCTGTGGTCGCCAATGCGCCGGTCACGGAAGACAATTTCTTTGTCGTTCCCAAGGTCGTGGAGTAAGCCATGGCCGTTCGGGTTTCGATCGAGACCCCATTGCAGCACGATGTGCGCGAGCTGGTGGAACACCTGAACGCGCATATGCTGCCGCTGTCTCCGCTGGAATTCCAGTTCAAGATGACGGTCGAGCAGATGGCGGAGCCGGATACGACAGTTTTCGTGGCGCGCGATGAGACGGGCAGGGCTGTCGGTTGCGGCGCCTTGAAGATGCACGAAGACGGCATTGGTGAGTTGAAACGCATGTTCACCCGCCCGGAAGTGCGCGGCAAACGTGTGGGGTCCGCTCTCGTGCACGCGATTGTCGATGCGGCGAACGCCAAAAACGTTTCCCGCCTTGTGCTCGAAACCGGGACAGGCCCCGGTTTTGCCGGTGCGTGGCGGCTTTATGAGAATTCGGGTTTTACGCGCTGCGGTGTGGTTCTGGACTATCCGGACTCCGAATACAGCGCCTTTTTTGAAAAGCGTCTCTCCGAGGCGCATTGACAGGATTTGACGATGAGCGAACTGACCGCACTGACCATTGCCGAAGCGCGCGACAAGCTGAAGGCCAAGGCCATCACCGCGACCGAGCTGACCGATGCCTATCTTGCCGCTATCGACACCGCTAATGAAGCCATCAATGCCTATGTGGCGGTTACGCACGATCAGGCGCGTTCCATGGCCAAGGCCTCGGATGAACGCATAGCCAAGGGCGAAGCGGGCGCGCTGGAAGGTATTCCGCTGGGTGTGAAGGATCTGTTCGCGACCAAGGGCGTGCATACGCAGGCCTGCTCGCACATTCTCGACGGTTTCAAGCCGGAATATGAATCGACCGTCACCGCCAATCTGTGGGCCGACGGCGCGGTCATGCTGGGCAAGCTCAACATGGACGAATTCGCCATGGGCTCGTCCAACGAAACGTCCTATTACGGCTCGGTCAAGAACCCATGGCGCGCCAAGGGCTCGAATGCCGATCTCGTGCCGGGCGGTTCGTCCGGTGGTTCGGCTGCTGCCGTCGCCGCACAGCTTTGCGCCGGTGCAACTGCGACGGATACGGGCGGTTCGATCCGCCAGCCAGCCGCATTCACTGGTACCGTCGGTATCAAGCCCACCTATGGCCGCGTGTCGCGTTGGGGTACGGTTGCCTTCGCCTCGTCGCTCGATCAGGCTGGCCCGATTGCCCGCGACGTGCGTGATGCCGCCATTTTGCTGAAGTCCATGGCTTCCCTCGACCTCAAGGACACCACCTCGGTCGATCTGCCCGTACCGGATTATGAAGCCGCCATCGGCAAGTCGCTGAAGGGCATCAAAATCGGTATTCCGCGCGA
>JAEXXS010000181.1 GCA_023451915.1 Pseudomonadota bacterium
AGGAACGACAGACCGGCCACGAACAGGAAGGTGAAGCAGAAACGCAGGCCGAATTCCGCGATCAGCGGCGGCAGCGTATTCGGCAGGATTTCACGCCAGATCAGCCAGCCGAGACCTTCGCCACGCAGACGGGCGGTTTCGGCATATTCCAGCACATTGACGCCCTGCGCCACAATGCGCGCCAGACGGAACACGCGGGTGGAATCGAGCAATGCGATGGTGATGATCAGCACCGGGAGAGAAGAGCCGAGCGCCTGAAGGATGACGAGCGCCGAAATGAGCACTGGAATGCACATGACGGTATCGACGATGCGCGACAGGATCGTATCGACCCAGCCGCCGAAAATGGCAGCAAGGAAACCGAGAGGCACGCCGACGCTGAACGACAATAGCGATGCAGCCAGTGAAACACCAATCGACATCTGCGCACCAAAGAGCAGGCGCGAGAGCATGTCGCGGCCATTCTGATCGAGACCGAACCAGAACTGCGCCGATGGCGGATCAAATGGCGCGCCGACAATATCTTCCTGACCATAAGGCGCGATCATTGGGCCAAACAGGAACATGAGCAGGCACAGCGTGACAATGGCGAGGCCGACCCACGCCGTCAGGGGAATAGATTTCTTCATTGTCTTCACCGTGGGTGCCTCAGGCGCGGATTGAGCGCGATGGCAGCGACATCGGCGATGATATTGAGAATGACATAGGCCCCACCGAAGACGAGGGCCGCAGCCTGCACGAGCGGAAGGTCACGCTTGGAAACGGCGTCAACCATGAAGCGGCCAAGGCCATTATAGTTGAAGACAGCTTCGACGAGCACCACGCCGGTGATGAGGTAGGCGATGTTGAACGCTACAACATTGACGATCGGCGCTGCCGCATTGGGCAAGGCGTGTTTGGTCACAACGCGCTTGGTGCGCAGACCTTTCAGATAGGCTGTCTCGACATAGGCCTGATCCATAACCGACAAAACTGCGGTGCGGGTCATGCGCATCATCTGCGCAACGGTCACCAGGACGAGGGTCAGTGCGGGCAGGGCGGTTGCCTGAACCCATTCGAGGAATGTCATGCCTTCATAAGTGTCGGCAAGGCTCGGCAGAAGGTTGAAGCGGATCGACAGGAACAGGATCAGCAGCAGACCGAGGAAATATTCAGGCAGTGAAACAAAGGCGAGCGCCACAATATTCACGACGCGGTCGAAGATGCCGCCGCGCTTTACCGCTGTGACGAGGCCAAAGAGAATGGCGATAGGGACGCTGATCACCGCTGCAAAGGCTGCAAGCGCCATCGTATTCCAGAACCGCGGCCAAAGGAGATCGGCCACCGGCTGCTGGTTGGCAAGCGAGGTGCCGAGGTCACCGGTCACGAAACCGGCCAGCCATGAGAAATAGCGTGCGAGGACAGGTTGATTGAGGCCGAGGTTCTCGCGGAGCGTCGCAAGCGCTTCCGGCGTGGCATTCTGGCCGAGAATGGCTGAGGCCACGTCACCCGGCAGGATCTGCGTGCCGGCGAAAATCAACGCCGACACGAGGAACAGCGTGAGGATCCCGAGCCCCACACGCTTGGTAATGAGAACGAACATTTATGCTTCCAGCCAGACTTTTTCGGCAAGGCGCGCACCCATCAGATTGAACATCGGATGCGTGGTCACGCCCTTGAGCTTTTTGGAGGTGGCGTCGAGATAGTCGCCGAACATTGGAATAAGCGCGCCGCCATCATTGCTGATCATGGCTTGCAATTCGGCGTAGATTTCCTTGCGCTTGGCCTGATCAAGCATCGCACGGGCTTCAAGCAGCTTGGCGTCGAAATTGGCGCTCTTCCAATGCGTATCGTTTTGCGATGCGTTGGATGCGTAGGCGACCGACAGGGCCTGATCGGCAGTCGGGCGACCACCACGATAAGACATGCAGAACGGCGCTTTCATCCAGACATTGTCCCAATAGCCGTCAGCCGGTTCACGCTTGATATCGATCTCGATGCCCGACTTGGCGGCGGCGGTGCGGAAGATCGCAGCGGCATCGACAGCGCCCGTGAAGGCTGCATCGGAAGCGGACAGCTGGATTTTCAGCGAATCCAGGCCGGCCTGTTTCAGATAGAACTTGGCTTTTTCCGGGTCATAGGCGCGTTGCGGCAGTGCTGCGTCAAAGAACGGGTCGGTGCTCGGGATCGGGTTGTCGTTGCCGAGACGTCCATAGCCGCGCAAGGCGGTCTTGAGCATCTGTTCACGGTCGATGGCATGCTTGACGGCAAGACGGACATTGTTGTCGGTGAATGGTGCCTGCGTGCAATCCATCAGGAAGGAGAAGTGCTGGCCACCGGACGACTGGACGATGTTGAGGTTCGGATTGCGCTTCAACAGATCGACGGTCTTGAAGTCGAGCTGGTTGATGGCGTGCACCTGACCGGACATCATGGCGTTGGTACGGGCAGACACATCGTTGATAACGATGACTTCAACCGCATCGACCCATGCCGTGTTCGGCTTCCAATAGCTTTCATTGCGCGTGAAACGCGAACGCACGCCCGGCTGGAAACGCTCGAAAACGAAAGGTCCGGTGCCGACCGGCTTGTTGAAATCGGTCCAGTCTTTCGGAACGACGAGGAAGTGATAATCTGACAGGATGTAAGGCAGATCGGCATTGCCGCTCTTCAGCGTGATCTTGACCGTGCCAGCATCGACCTTGGCGACATCGGTGAATTCCGAGGCGAGCGAACGCGCGCCAGATGTGGTTTCGCCGCGATGAAGGTTGATCGAATAGATGACGTCGTCGGCGTCAAGCGTCTTGCCGTTATGGAAGGTCACGCCCTGACGAACCTTGAAGGTCCATTCCTTGGCGTCGGCTGACGGCTTCCAGCTTTCGAACAGTTCAGGCACAGCCTTGTTGTTGGCGTCGATTTCGACAAGACCGTTCATCAGCATGTAGGCCTGATTGACCGGAACCCAGTCCTTCAGAAGGCGCGGATCAAAATTGTCGGTCGTGCTGCCGCCGCCGATGCCGAGCTTGAGCACTCCGCCTTTCTTTGGCGCGCCTTCGCCTGCCGCCGCAGCGGGCGAGGTGATCAGGCCGCTCATGCCGGTGATGCCCGCCAGACCGAGGCCGGCTGCGCCCGCCACGAAAGAACGACGCGTCAATTGAAACTGGCTTTTTTGCTCAGGCATTCTGTACCCCTGTGTTTAAGTCATAGCTTATCGGCTTTTGCGGGTGGGGTAGCTTACTGTAGCCCTTATTTTCAAGGGTTGATGTCGGATTTCTGGGCATGACTTTTAAGCATACCCTCATGCGAAATGTGTGTCTTGGCATTTGCGCGAACAGGAATAAAGGAGCGTCCAACAGTACCGGCAGGGGCGTTTTTCCGTAGGGGAAGCTGTCCCTGCTTTTTCAGATTTGGATGATCCTGGAGATCGAAAATGGGTTTGCCGGATGTTATCGGCTTGGTGGGCGCGTTCTTTTACCTTCTTGGCTATGCGCTGATTCAATTGCGTATTTTTACCGTCGATGATCCGGTCATTCCGCTGCTGAATGTGCTGGGCGGCGTCGCCCTGATCTATTCGCTTGCCTGGAATTTCAACCTCGGCTCCTTCATTTCGCAGGTTGCCTGGCTGGTCATCACCGTTTTCGGATATATCCGCTTCCGCATGGTGTCGCGCCGCCGCGCCGCACTCCCGCAGGAATGATGCGTTTCGCCGGTCCCATCATCTTTACGTGATCGGATCGGTTCCATTGCTTGCAATCAGCCAGTCGGCCACTTCCCGCACGATTTTGCGCTGGTGACGGTCGGCAGGTCGCATCAGATAGAAATAGGCGTCCGACCGCATCATATGGTTGTGTACGGGCACCAAAGTCCCGCTCGCAAGCTGCTCCTTGATCAGCCATGTCCAGCCGAGCGTGATACCGATGCCTTGCGTTGCCGCGGCGACGCAAAGGCCGTAATCGCCAAGCCGCCATTCCAGCGCGCCGGGCGGCGGCGACAGTCGGGCATCGTGCCACCATTCCGGCCATCCCTGCCACTCGCGCATCGTATCTTCGATAGCGAGCAGCACCGGCGCTTCCTGTTCCATGATGTTAGGTACACCCGGCGCTGATACCGGCACGACTTCCTCTCGACCGAGGACGGTCAGATTGACGCCGATGGGGCGTTCTTTGCGATAAAACAATGCAAGATCGAACTCATCGAGCCGCAAATGGGCGACGTCATCCGTCACGCGCAGCCGGATTTCGATGTCTGAAATTTCCGCTTTTAACTTGCCTATGCGCGAGAGAAACCACTGGTCGGCAATGCCGCGCGAACAGGCGATGGTGATCTGCCGGGGGCCGATCCACGCCCGAAGGCCATCTGTGACAGCGCTGAGGTCGCCAAGCAATCGGCTGACTTCCGAGGCATAACTTTCGCCGATAGCGGTCAGTTGTACGCCGACAGGCAGACGATTGAAGAGCTTTGAACCAATGAAAGCTTCCAGCTTGCCGATCTGTCGGCTGACGGCGCTCTGGGTCAGGCCCAGTTCCAGACCGGCGCGCGAGAAACTGCCAAGTCTGGCCGCGCTGTCGAAAACCACCAGCGCATTGAGCGGTGGCATGGATTGACGGCCAACTGCCAAAGTTTTTTCTCCATTTCGACCCGGTATCACGTTCCACAAGTCTGCCCTGCCTGCGAAAATGCAGTCATTTTGACTTCAGTAAGGCCTTTAAGAATATCAGAAAAATATCAAGAGGGCTTATACTCGGGGCCTCTGAACGGTTCAACTACTTGGGCCAGGATTTACGCCGTTGTTAAATTTCAGCGGTCGCAGTTTTAAGAAGCAAGGATCCATTTCCAGTGCTCTCTAATCAAGCGGCCTGCTGATACGCTGAGTTCTCGCCAATTTACAACATTTTTCATAGTTGCGGAAATGTTTCGACAAATGTGTCCACCTGAAAGCCGAATGTGAATTTATGCAGCTCAATCCTGAGCGTCCGGTGAGCGGATAATGTTGATGGCGCCTTTTAAGGCGCTGTTCGAGCATCAGTGCTAGCGCTCGTGGACAAAGGTTGGCTGCGGAATCGTTTTTTGATTCAAGGCTGCCATTTGGAGGCTGCTTTGGGCGAACGGAAAGGTTTGACAGACGAGGAATGGTCGGTAATCAGTCCGCTTCTACCTGCTGAAAGTGGGCGGGGATGCCGCCCTGCTCAGGACAATCGGCGTTATTTCGAAGGCATGCTGTGGATGGCGCGTACAGGCGCGCAATGGCGGCATCTGCCTGATGAATACGGCAAGTGGAACAGTGTCTTCCGCCGATATCAACGCTGGGTCGAGACCGGTGTTTTCGAGGCAATGCTTGAGACACTGGCCGAACTGGTGGAGCGGGATCGAAGTGCCGACATGATCGACAGTACCGTCGTCCGGGCACACCATTGTGCAGTCGGCATAAAAAGGGGACTCAAGAGACCGAGGCGCTTGGCCGATCGCGCGGCGGTTTCACAACCAAACTCCATGGCCGTTGCGATGCAAAAGGCCGACCGCTCGGCTTCGTCCTGACGCCCGGACAAACGCATGATACCCAAGGCTTCGCGCCGTTGTTCCGGATGATCTCCGACCAGATCGAGGCGTTCCTCGCCGACAAGGGGTACGACGCTGACGCCATTCGCGAAGAGATCGCCAGCGCCAATATCGAGGCCGTCATCCCGACAAAGAGCAACAGACGCCAACCAGTCCCGCACGACAAAGCAAAAAACAAATGGCGTAATCAGATCGAGCGCCTCTTCAACAAGCTCAAGAACTGGCGGCGCGTTGCGACGCGCTATGACAAGAACAAGGAAACCTACCTCGGTTTCGTCGCAATCGCTGCAGTCAAACTATGGATACCCTTTGTCCACGAGCGCTGGTCATTGTATTTTCAGATAATAGAATCTGCTTCACTTCTGACTCGTGTTTTCTCTCTTTTGTAAATCAATAAAAGCTAGTAGATCGCCATATTTATAACGGATCGCTTTGCCCACTTTTCGATAAGGTAAGTTCTCAATGCCTTGGACCCGCCAGTTAGCAAGGGTCTTTGGACTTAAACCTAAAACACCAGCGGCTTGCTCAGACGTCAGCAGATGGTCAACCTCATAGTTTGTTGCGGGCTGGGGATGTTCTCGAGCACCGTCTGTCTGCGTCGTGAGAAAGCTTAATGACATATTGTATTTTCGAACAAGGTGCTCGGTGAGGTTGAGATAAAGCTGCTCAAGGCTAGGCTGCGCATTTTTGTCATCAGGCTTTTTCGCCATTTATCTGAGCTCACATAACAATGGAGGGTGTCCGATTACGAAAGGCGACGGAACTTGTTGTTAACATAACCACATGAACAGTCGAGTTCGACAATGCAGAAATTGAGAAGCATTAATTGTAACGACGTGCGGCTCAGGTGGTTTCTGTGTGTTCCAGAACCTTTTTCCACAGGGATTTTATGCTGCTTGATAAGACAGTTTTGCCGAGCAGATTACGTGTAGCGAAAGTGATTGCTATTTGATTGCTAGCATCAATATGGCGAAAACGAAAACTAGCTAAGTCATTGATTTTTTGGTGCCGCTTGCGTGACTCGAACACGCGACCCCATCATTACGAATGATGTGCTCTACCAACTGAGCTAAAGCGGCCCGGGAACCTTTGTTCCAACTCCGTTAGGAGATTCCATCCGTTTTCGTCTGGACGGTGCGCTGATAACCAAAAGCGGAACGGAAAGCAAGACCGAAATCGAACAAAGCGTCAGATTGTTCCAAGCCCTGTGAAAACAGGGCCTTCCATCGGAGAGGCCCTGTTCTAGAGCGGTTCACTGACTGATTGAATCGATGGGGTTTCCTGCTTGATGCTTTTGTGATTCAAGATGCTGGCTGGATAGGAGGCCAGCGTCTGATGGTTGCACCTCTTTCCAATGATCTTCGGG
>JAEXXS010000193.1 GCA_023451915.1 Pseudomonadota bacterium
CATCGCCACGGTGCGGCCTGACGCCGCCAGTTCGAATGCATGGCGCGCGCGCTGCATTTCCTCGCGATTATCCGTCATGTGGACGGTTTGACCGGCGTGAAACGGCCCGGCCATGCGCACATAAGTCTCGTAGCCGAGAATATCTTCCGCCTGCTCAAGTTCGCGCTGTACAGCGGGCGTCATCAGATCGCGCGCGCCGGGACCAAGCCCGACCACGACCAGCTTTCCACGTTTACGCCCGACCCGCAACACGTCGGCTGGGGTAGGGGCGACGGCCAGCACGAGACCGTTCGCTTTGATCACCCGCTGCGGCTGCTCGACCGAAAGATGAGCGAGAGCAAGGGCAGTCTCAGTAGATGGTATAAAGCGCAGTTCTACGCCGAGCGCTGTTGCCGCTTCATGGATTTGTGGCGTAGCGCAATGGCGCTCATGGGCAAGCAGCAGCGCGAGTGATGACGCAGCGAGACCCGCTTCGTCGAAGGCTTGTGCAATTGCATCCGCAAGATTGTCGGTCGGATGGTCGATTGCGACGGCAACGACCTGCGGATGATAGACGAGTTCCTCCGGCAGCGGCGCACGCTTTTCCGGCGTGATGCTGATGGTAAGCTCGCCATCGGCGGCGAAAGGCAGCTTCGAACTTTGCAGCCACCGGGAGTGCCCGTTGAGGCGCAGTTTCGCGCCTGCCAAAAGGTCAGACGTAAATGCTTTCGCAGCATCCGGATTAGCAAGCGTCAGTTCCGCTGGCGGGTGCAACAGATTGATCCCGAAGCGCAATTCGCCGGAGGTCGTGATCGCCGGGGACACCTCCAGCGCTGCGGCAATGGTTCGGGCCATGTCGTTGACCCCCGACAGTCCACCGAGAAGTGGCACCACAGCGCTGCCGTCTTCCGCAATCGCCAGCACGGGCGGCTCGATGCGCTTGTTTTGCAAAAGCGGCGCCAGCGCGCGAATGACAATACCGGCGGCGCAAAGCGCTATGACCGGTCGGCCCTCTTCATAGAGGGCGCGTATGGTGTCACCGAAATGGGCGAATGTCCTGTCTGCACCCATGACGCGGTTCTGAAGTCCAAGCACTTCGGCCTGATCGAGCGCATCGGCAATACGGCGCGCCGTCGGGATCGCTGCTTCCGCCAGCGTTACGATAGCCGGTTTCATGCGCCGTTCCATTTCTGGCCGGGAACGAGAATGATCGAGAAATAGGGGCAGTCGCTGCCGCTGACATTTGATAGCGGCACGATGCGCTGATTGGCCATGGTGGCGCGCTCAACGTAAAGCGCGCGGTCCATCAGTCCGAGATCGGTCAGCACATCGCGAACCTTGTCGAGATTCTTGCCGAGTTTCATGATGGCCGCAGCGCCTGTATCGGCAAGTCTGCGCTTCAATTCGTCGGCTTCCATGACGCCGGAAAGGATCGATAGCGTCTGGTTGCGATAGACAAGCGGCGCGCCAAGCACAGCCGAAGCGCCGAGAACCGAACAGACGCCCGGAACCACTGTGGTTTCATAGGTTTCGGCCAGCCTGTCGTGGATATACATGAACGAGCCGTAGAAAAACGGGTCGCCCTCCGCGATCACCGCCACATCCTGCCCCTGATCGAGATATTTGGCGATTGTCGTGGTGATCTCGCCGTAAAAATCGCTGACGATTTGCTCATAATCCATATGCGCGGGCAGTTTTTCCGTCGTCACCGGATAGATGAGCGGCACCAGAACCTGTTCCGGCGAGAGATAGTCCTCGATGATGGTAAGGGCATTGCCCTTCTTGCCCTTGGCGGCATGATAGGCCACCACGGGCGCAGCCTTGAGCAGTCGAAGCGCCTTCAGCGTGATGAGTTCAGGATCGCCGGGGCCGACACCCAGACCGAAAAGCTTGCCTTTTGCCGTCATTATTCGCGCTCCGAAGCCAGAGCATTGACCGCTGCGGCAGTCATGGCGCTGCCGCCGCGGCGTCCCCGCACGATCACATAGGGCACGCCGCGATTATTGGCGGCGAGTTCGTCTTTCGATTCCGCTGCGCCGACAAAGCCGACGGGCATGCCGATGATCAGCGCTGGCTTTGGCGCACCGGCGTCCAGCATTTCGAAAAGCCGGAAGAGGGCGGTTGGCGCATTGCCGATGGCGACGATGCTGCCTTCGAGATACGGCAACCACAGATCGAGCGCTGCGGCAGAACGGGTATTGCCAATTTTCTTCGCCAGTTCAGGCACGGAAGGGTCGTTCAGCGTGCAGATAACCGGGTTGTCCGCAGGCAGACGCGAGCGGGTGATACCTTCGGCAACCATGCGTGCATCGCAGAGGATCGGCGCGCCCTTGGCAAGCGCCTGTTTGCCCGCGAGACCTGCACCTTCCGAGAAAGCGATGTCGTTCACCACATCCACCATGCCGGAAGCATGGATAACGCGCACAGCGAGTTTTTCGAGATCGGCGGGAATGCGGCTCAGATCCGCTTCAGCGCGGATAATGGCGAAGGAGCGGTCATAGATGGCCTGTCCGTCGCGAATGTAATCTGTCATGGTTTCCGCTCTGGTGAATTGAGAAGGCGCGCGGCAGCGTCAATAGTCACGTCTGACGCCAATAGCCGCCCGAAACGGGATGGTCCAGCCTTGTCTGCAAAAAAGACATCGTAGCGGCCCGAAGCACGGGCCAGAAGCGTGTGCGGGAGCGGCGCAAGGGCTGCGCACGACTTGGCGCAGCCGGTGAGATGGACGGCATCGCTGCTGTCATCATCAAGGAGCAAGGCCAGTTCTTTCGCATCGGCCTGCGTGTCAGAAAGGGCCGAGGCGCAACCCTTTGAACCGGTGCAGCTGCGCAGTCGTGCTTGTCGCGCTTGCGCGTTGGTTGAAAGGCCGAGCGTATGCAGTTGCCGGATGGTATCGTTGCAGGTTGCTGCATCGACATTTGGCAGGATTACGCCTTGCCAGGGCGTCAGCCGGATTTCCCCGCCGCTGACCTGTTGCGACAGAGCGCCGAGCGCTTTCAGCTGCACACTATCGAGCCGCCCGAGAAGCGGCATTGCGCCGATGTAAAACCGTCGATCCGCCTGAACATGCGCTCCGAGATGAGCGAACGGGCGCGGCTGTTGTCGCTCCCAACCAGCGGCTGGCTCGACCGTAAAGGGAAGGCGTGCACGCACTTCGTTCAAAAACTCCTCGACGGGAATGGTTTCGAAGAGTTGCTTCATCCGCGCTATGCCTTTGGAGCGGGTGAGAAATAATCGCAGCACCGCTTCCACAAAGGGGAGGGCATGATCGGCCTCTATGCGCCCCATGGCGGCTCCATCGGGTGACGACGCAAAACCGAAAGTAAAGTGATGATTGCCATCCGTTGCCGATAGCCAAATGTCTCCCGGATGCGAAACAATCGCGCAAGTCTCGCCGCCATCGATCTGGAATGAGAATTTCGGCGACAGCGCGTGGTAATCGGTATTGTTCTCAAGTGTTGCCAGCAATTGCTGCGCCAGCGGGGTGACATCGCAAGCTTGATCGCGGTCGATACCGGCTGTGGGGCTGACCATGACGTTGCGAATATCATCCGCTGCCGGATTATCAGCACCAAACCCGGCCTGATAAAGCGCGGTGACCGCGTGTTCCCAGCTTTCCGGCGCGATGGCGCGCAGCTGAAAATTGGAGCGAATCGAAAGCTCGACGGCGTTGGGGCCGAATTTTTCGGCAATCTCGGCCAGCGCAAAAGCCTGATCGGCGGTAAACCGTCCCAGCGGCGGTTTAATGCGCGCAATGGCGCCGTCGCGCGCCATAACCATGCGCGACAGGCCGGGACAGGCATTTCGCCTGTCATGCGGTGGGGGCTTTGTCGCGGTGGTCTGCTGGTTCAACATGATTGCCTTATACGCCGCCCTTGCCGGGCCGAAAAGTAGGAACCGGCTTTGGGACTTGCGCTTGCCACCACAGCACCCTACGAACGAAGAAAACGGAGCAAAGAGCATGGTTTGCTGGCTGACGGTCATCGGCATCGGCGAAGATGGTTTGAACGGGCTTGGCGAGACTGCGCGGCAGGC
>JAEXXS010000238.1 GCA_023451915.1 Pseudomonadota bacterium
CCGGTGCTCTTGGGCCGACAAACCGCACCGCCTCGCTGTCGCCGGATGTCAATAATCCTGGCTTCCGCGCCGTCACCTTCGACGATCTGCGCATTGCCTATGCCGAGCAGATCCGGGGATTGATCGATGGCGGTTCCGACATCATCCTGATCGAAACCATCTTCGACACGCTGAATGCAAAGGCTGCCGTCTTTGCTTCGGAGCAGGTATTCGAGGAAAAAGGCATTTTCCTGCCGGTGATGATTTCCGGCACGATTACCGATCTTTCCGGTCGCACCCTGTCCGGCCAGACGCCGACGGCATTCTGGCATTCGCTGCGTCACGCGAAGCCCTTCACCATCGGTCTCAACTGCGCGCTGGGCGCCAATGCCATGCGCGCTCATTTGGATGAATTGTCGAATATCGCCGATACGTTCATCTGCGCCTATCCGAATGCCGGTCTGCCGAACGAGTTTGGTCAGTATGACGAAACGCCGGAAGCGATGGCCGCCCAGATCGAGGGCTTTGCCCGCGACGGCATGGTCAATGTGGTTGGCGGCTGCTGTGGTTCGACACCGGAACATATCCGCGCCATTGCCGAGGCCGTTGCAAAACACCCGCCGCGCAAACCTGCCAAGGTCGCGCCGCTGATGCGCCTTTCGGGCCTTGAGCCCTTCACGCTGACCGAGGATATTCCCTTCGTCAATGTCGGCGAGCGCACCAACGTGACCGGCTCTGCCCGCTTCCGCAAGCTGATCAAGGCCGGTGACTTTGCCGCCGCCCTTGATGTGGCGCGCGATCAGGTGGCCAATGGCGCCCAGATCATCGACATCAATATGGATGAAGGCCTGATCGATTCCGAAAAGGCGATGGTCGAATTCCTCAATCTGATCGCTGCCGAGCCGGATATCGCCCGCGTACCGATCATGATCGACAGTTCCAAATGGGAAGTCATCGAGGCTGGCCTGAAATGCGTTCAGGGCAAGCCGGTGGTCAATTCCATTTCGATGAAGGAAGGCGAGGAAGCCTTCATTCATCACGCCAAGCTCGTGCGCGCCTATGGGGCGGCGGTGGTGGTCATGGCGTTTGACGAGACAGGACAGGCTGATACCGAAGCGCGCAAGATCGAAATCTGCAGCCGCGCCTACAAAATCCTGACAGAGCAGGTCGGTTTCCCGCCGGAAGACATCATCTTCGATCCGAACATCTTCGCGGTGGCGACAGGTATCGATGAGCACAATAATTACGGTGTCGATTTCATCGAAGCGACCCGGAAGATCATGGCGACCTTGCCGCATGTCCATGTGTCGGGCGGCGTGTCGAACCTGTCCTTCTCGTTCCGCGGCAATGAGCCGGTGCGCGAGGCGATGCATGCCGTGTTTCTCTATCACGCCATTCAGGCGGGCATGGATATGGGCATCGTCAATGCCGGTCAGCTGGCGGTTTATGATGCCATTGATCCGGAACTGCGTGAGGCCTGCGAAGATGTGGTGCTGAACCGCCGGTCGGATGCAACCGAACGGCTGCTCGAAATCGCCGAACGTTTCCGCGATTCCGGCTCCAGGGAAGCCAAGGCGCAGGATTTGGCCTGGCGCGAATGGCCGGTGGAAAAACGCCTTGAACACGCGCTGGTCAACGGCATTACCGAATATATCGAAGCCGATACGGAAGAGGCGCGCCAATCCGCCGAGCGGGCGCTTCACGTTATCGAAGGCCCGTTGATGGCTGGCATGAATGTGGTTGGCGATCTGTTCGGCGCGGGCAAGATGTTCCTGCCGCAGGTGGTCAAGTCCGCCCGCGTGATGAAACAGGCTGTGGCCGTTCTCCTTCCTTATATGGAAGAGGAAAAGCGCCTCAACGGCGGCGAAGAACGCCAGAGCGCCGGCAAGGTGCTGATGGCGACGGTGAAGGGCGACGTGCACGATATCGGCAAGAATATCGTTGGCGTCGTGCTGGCCTGCAATAATTACGAGATTATCGATCTCGGCGTCATGGTGCCTTCGCAGAAGATTTTGCAGGTGGCGCGCGACGAGAAGGTCGATGTCATTGGTCTGTCCGGCCTCATCACGCCATCGCTTGATGAAATGGCGCATGTGGCAGCCGAGATGGAACGCGAAGGTTTCGACATTCCGCTTTTGATCGGCGGAGCGACGACCAGCCGTGTTCATACGGCGGTGAAGATTCATCCGCGTTACGAGCGCGGTCAGGCGGTCTATGTCATCGATGCCAGTCGTGCGGTGGGCGTCGTCTCCAGCCTGCTGTCGCCGGACGCCAAGGGCGATTATGTCAGTGGCGTTCGCGATGAATATGCCAAGGTTGCAGCCGCTCATGCGCGCAGCGAAGCAGAAAAACAGCGCCTGCCGCTCGCCCGCGCCCGCGCCAATGCGCACAAGCTCGACTGGGACAGTTTTGCTCCGGTAAAGCCGAGCTTTACCGGTACGAAGACGTTCGACGATTACGATCTGGCCGAAATCGCGCGCTATATCGACTGGACGCCGTTCTTCCAGACCTGGGAGATGAAAGGGCGCTATCCGGCGATCCTTCAGGATGAAAAGCAGGGCGAGGCCGCCCGCCAGCTCTGGTCCGATGCGCAGGCCATGCTCAAGAAGATCATCGACGAAAAATGGTTCACGCCAAAAGCCGTGGTCGGCTTCTGGCCAGCCAATGCGGTGGGCGACGACATCAGGCTATTCACCGACGAAAGCCGGAAAGAGGAGCTTGCGACCTTCTTCACCTTGCGCCAGCAGCTTAGCAAGCGCGATGGCCGTCCGAATGTCGCCATGTCGGACTTCGTGGCGCCGGTCGAAAGCGGCAAGCAGGATTATGTCGGCGGCTTCGTCGTCACGGCAGGCATTGGCGAAGTGGCGATTGCCGAGCGTTTCGAGCGCGCCAATGACGATTATTCCGCCATTCTGGTGAAGGCGCTGGCCGATCGTTTTGCCGAAGCCTTTGCGGAACTGATGCATGAGCGTGTGCGCAAGGAATTCTGGGCCTATGCGACGGATGAAACTTATTCGCCGGAAGAACTGATCGGCGAGCCCTATAAGGGCATCCGTCCCGCGCCGGGCTATCCGGCCCAGCCCGACCATACCGAAAAGACCACGCTGTTCCGCCTGCTCGATGCAACGGCTGAGACCGGCGTGGAACTCACCGAAAGCTATGCCATGTGGCCGGGCTCCTCGGTTTCGGGTCTCTATATCGGCCACCCGGAAAGCTATTATTTCGGTGTCGCCAAGGTCGAGCGCGATCAGGTCGAAGATTATGCAAGGCGAAAAGGCATGAGCGTCCGGGAAGTCGAGCGCTGGCTTGCGCCAATCCTCAATTATATTCCGGGCGATATTGCCGACGAAGCGGCATAATCAAAGCGACTGGTATAAAGAAACAAAAGGGGCTTCGCACATGCGAGGTCCTTTTTGTTTTGAGCAGTTTTCCACTGATAAAAAGCAGAACTGTTTAAAGACGGGTGGTTTTCAAAAGGTTCCGGCTTTTTTGAAAGCAATCGTTCTGGAGAGGTTTACAGGAAAATGCTATTTAAGGCTGTGCGTTCGAAATTGTGCGAACGTAAAAGTTGCATTGTGCGTAAATTATTGAAAATAATAATAGGATGGCAGCAATGAAATGGGAATTATTATGCGATGCCATGCAGTCCGCCGGTAGTGCGGAAAAATTGTTTGAATATGTGAAAAAATATGCCCGCGAGATCGGCTTTGACTATGTTTCTTATGTCATGTCGGTTCCGTCCCTGAATGGGGCGGTCAAGTGGGTGCGCTATGAGGACATGCCGAAAGGCTGGACTGCACTCTATGCCAGCAAAAAATATGTGGAGGTTGATCCGCTCGTCCGGCTCGGTCTGCACAGTATCGACCCTCTGGTCTGGTCGCCGAAGCTTTTTGCCGAAACGCCGCAATTATGGGCTGATCTGCAAAGCTTCGGACTGAAGGTCGGTATTTCGCAACCATGCTGGGCGGCACAGGGGGTGTTTGGAATGCTGACATTCCTGCGCAGCGGCCAGCCGCTGACCGCAAGCGAAGTCACCGCCTTGCGGCGTCAGTTGCAGATGGTGACCAATCTCCTGCACCTGTCGATGTTCGAACTGGTCAATGTGCCTCGGCTGAATTGCGCCAGTGAGGTCTGTCTGACGGCACGGGAGCGCGAAATCCTGCGTTGGACGAGTGAAGGAAAAACCGCTGAAATTATCGGGGCGATCCTCAATATTTCGACCCGTACCGTGAATTTTCATATCAGCAATGTACTGACGAAGCTTGTCGCAGTGAACAAGGTTCAGGCTGTCGCCAAGGCGCGTACCTTCGGTCTGCTCTGATCCATTTATAAGCCCCACGGCGGTTTGGCCCGTTGGGTGCTTTCATAAATCTCGCTTCCACATTCAATCCATCACGGTCCCGCGCAACGGATGATGTTCGTGCGCCGCAGCGCCTTTGAGCAAGAATTTGCCCGGCATTGCCGCTCAAAAAACGCTAAATATCACAATTTTAGTAGGATTTTCCGGCATTTAAGCGAAGTTTCGCTTTTTGCCGGTGGCGCAAGATTGTTCCCGCCTTGTGGGAAAGACTGCAAGTTTTTGGCGCAGGCCATCGCTAATACGCGAAAGCATTCTTTCACTTTTCGGCTTCTTTTCACGACAATGCCCGCAACTTAGTCAGGGTGCCGATTTCACGCCGTTCGAACCGTAATCCTGCTTTTTCGTCTCTATCCGGTTTCCGGGAGTTATTGTCGTGCATCATGCATCCCTGACAAAGAATTTGACGCATCTGCAACGTCTTGAAGCAGAAGCGATCCATATCTTTCGCGAAGTCGCAGCCACCTTCTCCAATCCGGTGATGCTCTATTCGGTGGGCAAGGATTCGTCCGTCATGATGCATCTGGCGATGAAGGCGTTTTATCCGGCCCCGCCGCCATTTCCTTTTCTCCATGTCGATACGACCTGGAAATTCCGCGAGATGATCGAGTTTCGCGATGCGCAGGCGCGCGAAAAGGGTTTCGAGCTTCTGGTGCATATCAATCAGGATGGCGTGCGCGATGGTGTCGGCCCTTTCAGCCATGGTTCGAATGTCCATACCCATGTGATGAAGACGGTCGGTCTCCGGCAGGCGCTCGACCAGTACAAGTTCGATGCGGCTTTTGGCGGCGCGCGCCGCGATGAGGAAAAATCCCGCGCCAAGGAGCGCATTTTCTCGTTCCGCAACGCGCAGCACGGCTGGGACCCGAAGAACCAGCGGCCCGAAATGTGGAAGATCTACAATACGCGCGTGGCTGCGGGTGAATCGATCCGCGTCTTTCCGCTGTCGAACTGGACCGAGCTCGATATCTGGCAATATATCTTGCAGGAAAATATTCCCATCGTGCCGCTCTATTTTGCGGCCCGCCGCCCGGTGGTGGAGCGTGATGGCATGCTGATCATGGTCGATGACGACCGCATGAAGCTGCGGGATGGTGAAAAGGTGGAGGAGCGGCTGGTGCGTTTCCGCACGCTCGGCTGCTATCCCCTCACCGGGGCGATTGAATCGAGCGCCTCCAGCCTTTCGGATATCGTCGAGGAAATGCTGATCGCCCGTACGTCGGAACGTCAGGGTCGCGCCATCGACCGCGATGAAGCGGGCTCCATGGAAAAGAAGAAGCGCGAGGGCTATTTCTGATGAATGCTGTGTTGAAGCCTTCCGTAACCAGCGCAGCTGTCTCCGAGTTTCTGGCCGATCAGGAGCGCAAGACGCTGCTGCGGTTTCTCACCTGCGGCTCCGTCGATGATGGCAAGTCGACGCTGATCGGGCGTCTGCTCTATGACACCAAGCTGATCTTCGAAGACCAGCTTGCAGCCCTCAAAAATGACAGCCGCAAGTTCGGCACCACCGATGATGATTTCGACTTTGCGCTGCTGGTCGACGGGCTGGAAGCCGAGCGCGAGCAGGGCATCACCATCGATGTCGCCTATCGGTTCTTTTCCACGCCACGCCGCAA
>JAEXXS010000269.1 GCA_023451915.1 Pseudomonadota bacterium
AAAACCACACCGCCCAGCCCGCCCAGCAAAACCAGCCGCAATATGCAGGCGATTACGGCTTTGCTGCGCCGGTCCAGAACCCGGTCACGGCGGCTGAAAACATCTACACCCTGTCGAATTCGGAAGCGGCATGCCGCACACGGCTGAAACGACTGGGCGTTGTTTTCAAAGAAAAGCCGCCGATCTATCGCAGCACATCCTGCAATATCGCCAATCCGATTGAGGTATCGGGCTTCAACAGCGGTTCCATCGCCTTCAAACCGGCGGCAACGCTGAACTGTCAGGTAACAGAAGCCTTTGCGCGCTGGATCAAGGGAGATCTGCAACCCGCCGCGCGCCTGCGCTATCTGTCGGGCATCAACACGATCTATAATGCCGGCGGCTATTCCTGCCGCACGATGAACCATCGGCGCGGCGCGAAAATGTCGGAACATTCACGCGGCAACGCCATCGACGTGACCCGGATCAAGCTGAACAACGGCAAGGACATTTCGGTGCGCAGACCCGGTTTCTTCGCTTTCCGCGAAAAGGGCCTGCTCAACAGCGTTCGTTCAGACGCCTGCGATTATTTCACCACGGTGCTCGGACCGGGCTACAATCCGGAACATGCAAACCATTTTCACTTCGACCTGATGCAGCGTCGAAGCGGCTATCGCGCCTGCAAATGAAATGCCCGGTCGAAACCGGGCCTTTCCAGGATGGAAGAAACGGTCCCTATTCTGACGGGACCGGAGACGGCTTGCCGTCCTTGTCCAGCGCCACCATGACGAATTCGCCATGTGTCACCAGTTCCATACGCTGCTGGGAGGCGCGCTGCGCCCAGGCCTCGACGCGCAGGGTGATCGAAGTGCGACCGACCTTGGTGATTTCCGTATAGACACACAAAACGTCGCCGATCTTCACCGGCTTGGCGAATGACATTTCGCGCACGGCTGCTGTGACGACGCGGCCACGCGCCCGTTCTTCGGCACGAATACCGGAGGCCGAGTCCATCTGCGACATAACCCAGCCGCCAAAAATATCGAATGCCGAATTGGCATCCTTCGGCATGGCCGGAACGCGCAAGGTCAGTTCGCCTTTGGGCTTATCTGCAACGCTCATCAATCAATCCTCTAAACACAAATGATTCTGCCGGAGTATGGGACAAACCCATCCTGAAAAACATGCGGCATCGCACCATGCTTTTATTCGCCCCGACTTCCTGACAACCTTCTGTCAGGAGCCGCCGGTCAGAAACCAGCAACAGAGCGGATTTTACCGCCATGCTCTTTTCATTTGCATGGTGAAATTCCATATTAGCGACATGGCTTCCTCCAAAAACAAATACACCCCGGATTCGCACGACACGGCTGACGGCTTTGGCGAGATGCCGCATGATAACGGTTTCGGCGAGATGCCTCAGGCCGAATACACAGGCACGCCCCTAACCGGCTCCATCGCCGATTGGGCGAAGGAGATTGGTGACGAAGCGTCAAAGCCTGCTGCCAAAGCATCCAAATCCGCCAAGACACCGAAGAAGATACCCGAGCGCAGCAAGGAAGCAACGCGCAGCGGTCGCGGCACGTCGATGGGCGGCGCAGCTTCCGCGAAGGAGCGCGCAGCCGCTGGCCTCAATCCGGTCGCCGGGCTGGATATCAGTCTGGAAGATGCCGCCGGGCTCAATGCGTCGGGGGCAACCGCCACCGTCAAGGCACTGTCCGACCTGATCGAATCCGGCAACCCACTGTTCAAGAACGGCCAGCTCTGGACACCGCACCGCCCTGCCCGCCCGGAAAAATCCGAAGGCGGCATTTCGATCGAGATGGAAACGCCGTTCGAACCGTCCGGCGACCAGCCGACGGCTATTCGCGATCTGGTCGAAGGATTGACCAATGACGACCGCACACAGGTGCTGCTCGGCGTCACCGGCTCCGGCAAGACCTTCACCATGGCAAAGGTCATTCAGGAGACGCAGCGACCGGCTCTGATCCTTGCGCCCAACAAGACATTGGCGGCGCAGCTTTACGGCGAGTTCAAGAGCTTCTTCCCGAACAATGCGGTGGAGTATTTCGTATCCTATTACGATTACTATCAGCCGGAAGCCTATGTGCCGCGGTCAGACACCTATATTGAAAAGGAATCGTCGATCAACGAACAGATCGACCGGATGCGCCACTCTGCCACGCGCGCGCTTCTTGAACGCGACGATGTGATTATCGTCGCATCGGTCTCGTGCATCTACGGTATCGGCTCGGTCGAAACCTATACGGCCATGACCTTCGAAATGAAGATCGGCGACCGGCTCGACCAGCGGCAATTGCTCGCCGATCTCGTGGCGCAGCAATATAAGCGGCAGGATATCAATTTCGTGCGCGGCTCGTTCCGTGTGCGGGGCGATACGATTGAGCTTTTTCCGGCCCACTTGGAAGATCGGGCCTGGCGCATTTCGCTGTTCGGCGACGAGATCGAGACCATCACCGAATTCGACCCGCTCACCGGCCAGAAGACCGGTGACCTGAAATCCGTCAAGATCTACGCGAATTCGCACTATGTCACGCCGCGACCGACGCTCAATCAGGCCATCAAGTCGATCAAGGACGAACTGAAGCACCGCCTTGTCGAATTGAACAATGCCGGACGCCTGCTGGAAGCGCAGCGTCTGGAACAGCGCACGACTTTCGATCTTGAAATGCTGGAAGCCACCGGTTCCTGCGCGGGCATCGAAAACTATTCGCGCTATCTGACCGGGCGCAACCCCGGCGAACCGCCGCCGACCCTGTTTGAATATATCCCGGACAACGCGCTGGTTTTCATCGACGAAAGCCATGTCACCGTCCCGCAGATCGGCGGCATGTATCGCGGCGACTTCCGGCGCAAGGCGACGCTGGCCGAATATGGCTTCCGTCTGCCTTCCTGCATGGATAACCGCCCACTCCGCTTCGAGGAATGGGACGCCATGCGTCCGCAAACCATTGCCGTTTCGGCAACGCCCGGCGCGTGGGAAATGGAAGAAGCGGGCGGCGTCTTTGCCGAACAGGTCATTCGTCCGACCGGCCTCATCGATCCGCCGGTGGAAATTCGCCCAGCCAAGACGCAGGTGGACGACGTGCTCGGCGAAATCCGCGACACGGCGAAGAAGGGCTATCGCACGCTGGTCACGGTTTTGACCAAGCGCATGGCGGAAGACCTGACCGAATATCTCCACGAACAGGGCGTTCGCGTGCGCTACATGCATTCGGATATCGACACTCTGGAGCGCATTGAGATTATCCGCGATCTGCGGCTTGGCGCATTCGACGTGCTGGTGGGTATCAACCTGCTGCGCGAAGGTCTCGACATTCCTGAATGCGGCTTCGTCGCCATTCTCGACGCCGACAAGGAAGGCTTCCTGCGGTCTGAAACCTCACTGGTCCAGACCATTGGCCGTGCCGCGCGTAACGTGGACGGCAAGGTTATTCTCTACGCCGACAATATTACCGGCTCCATGCAGCGCGCCATGGACGAAACCAGTCGTCGCCGCGAAAAACAGGTCGCCTATAACGAAGAACACGGCATCACACCGGCTTCGGTGAAGAAGAATATTTCGGACATTCTGAACTCGGTCTACGAACGCGACCATGTCCGCGCCGACATTTCGGGCTTTGCCGAAGAAGGCGGCATGATGGGCAACAATCTCCAGGCCCATCTGGAATATCTGGAAAAGCAGATGCGCGACGCCGCCGCCGATCTCGACTTCGAAAAAGCCGCACGGCTGCGCGACGAGATCAAGCGCCTGCGCGAGACGGAACTCGCCATTGCCGACGATCCGCTGGCGCGCGAGGTGGAACTGGAAAGTCCGGTCACCGGGCGCACCAAGGGCCGCCACAATGCCGGGCGCAAGGCGCATCGCACGGTCGACGACACCGGCGGCAAGTCGCTGTTCCAGAAACCGTCGCTCGACAATATGGGCCCGGGCACGGACATGGCGAAGCCACGCCACGAAGGCCCGCTGCCAGCAGCGCCGGAGACGAAATTCCGCAAGAACTCGCTGGATGAAATGACCGTGAAGCGGACGGAAGTGCCCGCCGGTGGCGAGGCTCCGGTCCGTCGCGAGCGCGCCGGTATCGGTTCTTATGAAGACCCGGCGGAAGTCGCCCGCAAGAAGCGTCGGCCCGGCAAGACAGGCCGTCCGGGGAGATAAAGCGAGCACGCCATCGGGCTCTCAGCACGCGTGCCCGCTGGCCTCTGGCTATAGTTATGCGTGATAATCTTCGTCGCTGACATGTTCCAGCCAGTCCACGACCTTGCCGTCGAGCGCTTCGGCTATGGCGATATGGGTCATGGCGGTGGTGGCGGTCGCGCCGTGCCAATGCTTTTCGCCCGGTTCGAACCAGACGATATCTCCGGGACGAATCTCCTCCACAGGGCCACCCTCGCGCTGCGCCCAGCCCAGTCCAGCCGTAACAATCACCGTCTGGCCCAATGGATGCGTGTGCCACGCCGTGCGTGCGCCGGGCTCGAACGACACGGTAGCGCCGCCAACCCGCGCCGGCGCCGTGGTGCTGAACGGCATGTCGAGCCGAACCGTGCCGGTGAAATAATCGGCGGAACCCTTGGTCGAAGGCTGAGACCCGATGCGCTTGATCTGCATGCTATATTTCCTTTCTTTCCACAAACAGAATCGTGGAAGCGCTGGCCTGTATAGAGAGGCGGAGTTGCGCAAACGCTAATCCGCCTCGCCGTTCAGTTCAACACCGACCGCTGCCCGAAACGCGGAAACCTGCACGTTCCGCTTCGCAGCGATTGGAGAATGTGCGTCGTTCACTGCCGCGTCTCGCGCAGACAGGCGCATATTCGCGCGTGCACGCACCCATGCCCGGTCGGACGCCATGCTGCGGCGGACGGGCCGGACCAACGCCGGGGCCATTCCAGCCAGAGCCCGGACCACCGCTGCACTGGCCGTTCGACACCACGCGGAACCCCTCGCCCCGTGCGGAACATGCATTGCCAAAAGTCCGACGAACACCCCGTCGCTCGCCGCAAACCGGCGCATAGATCATTGGACAAGCCTGTACATGGCCCGGATTACCGGGCCGGACCGGTGGTGGCCGGTGATCGGGACCACCTTCCGCAACGCAACCGGTCAACAATAGAATACCGGCAATCAAGCCGGTCCACGACAAACCCCTCGACATGTTTCCTCCTCTCCAGAAACTTCTCTCTGTCCTTTGTCCCCATCTAGAATGGAGCAGATGTGCCATAGGGCAAGAATTAAATGGGAAGATCAGATGCTGCGTATCGACAAGTGGCCAAGTTGCGTTACTCTGCGACCATAGTGCTCTGCATGGGGCGAAAGCGAACAGAAAGACGACATGCGGCGTTTCGGAACTTTTCTGGCGGCATCGTTTCTGATCGCCCCGCTGTCCCTCATCCCCGCCGAGGCGGCACCGGCAAGCTATAGCGAACCCAATCCGCGCATATCCGCGCCACCCCTACCCCCGGAAAAGAAAGCGCCCACCGTCAACCGCATCTGCCAGTTGATCGAAACCAGCGCATCCACGCATGGCATACCTAAGGATTTCTTCGCCCGCCTGATCTGGAAGGAAAGCCGTTTCGACCATCAGGCCGTCAGCCCGGTCGGCGCGCAGGGCATTGCGCAATTCATGCCTTATACCGCAAAGGAGCGCGGCCTGGCCAACCCGTTCGATATCGAGCAGGCCATCCCTGCCTCCGCCAGTTTTCTGTTCGATCTCAAACAGGCTTTCGGCAATTGGGGTCTCGCCGCCGCCGCCTATAATGCCGGTGCCGGGCGCGTTTCGAGCTGGATGCGGTCCGGCGGTTTTCTGCCGCTCGAAACCGAGGACTATGTGCTGGATATCACCGGCGCGCCCGCCGACGACTTCGCATCCGGCAAGGAGGTGCAAAACCGCCCGCTTGATTCGGGGCGTTCCTTCACGGAAGCCTGCCGCCGTCTGCCGATCATCCGCTCGGCGACGATACCCATGTCGCGCGTCAAACCGAAACCGTGGGGCATACAGATTGCCGGAAATTTCCGCCGCAGCGCTGCTGTCAACCAATGGAGCCGCCTGCGCAAACAGTTCGCATCGGTGCTGAGCGGGCACGACCCCGTCATCAGCCGCATTCGCACCCCGATGGGGCGGCGCGGCATCTATGCGGTGCGCATTGGTGCCAATAGCAGGGCAGAAGCCGATGGTATTTGTAGCAAGTTGCGCGCAGCCGGGGGCGCATGCATTGTTTCACGGAATCGCTAGGGACATCTTGTACCGCGTGACCATCTTTGCACCCGCAAAGAGGGTGCACTTTATTAAGTGCGCCAATTAATCCGGCCACTTAATCAGGCGGCTTCTCTATAAGATCTCTTATATATCAAGGATAGGCTGTTCTATTTCGGTATACAGCTTCAGAAATTCTAGAAATAATCGGAAAAATAAACGTGCGTTCCGGTTCAAAGATAACAAAACATCGTGGGCGCAAAGAATTTGCTTGCCAAATATCGCGTCATAGATCAGTCTCCACTCGTTCGGGCATTTAGCGAACAAATGGAAGACTGGAAGAACGGCGTGCCGGGGCCGCTATAAGTTCCGGGTCTGGGGAAACCCAGGCAATGATCGGTTCCTTCCCAATGTCGAGAACTGCCTGCATGACCCTCTGTCGGGTGTGTGGTGCGCTCGGCAGAAGATGTAATTCCATCGTTTTTT
>JAEXXS010000358.1 GCA_023451915.1 Pseudomonadota bacterium
ATTGCTGCATATCTGTCGCTTGCGGCGATAGCCGGTATCGTGGTGGATGCTGTCGAACAGCCCGTCACGGTCGCGAGAAGAATCGTAGCCTGCGCCGCTTTTTTCAGGGCATATGCGACTTTACTGAATGCCATACGCACGGTGATGACCCTATCTGTATTCCGGAATTTTTAAGCTGCGGCGCAAAAGGCACACAGCAATCTAATTCCACCACCCTAATGTCATCAGCGTTACTAATCCGTTTATGGTAAGCGGGTCGTTCACAATTATCGGAAAAATTTTTTGGTTGCCCCGCATTGCGGGCAGTTTTGATCACGCATTTATGAAGAACTTTTTGCGCTTGCGCGGGGTCCGTTTGCACAAAATGCCAGGGGTGCTTTGAGCAGAAAGCTTTAGCAAACGGGGGCTTGACCTATATTAGTTGTGTCAAGGGGCTCGCTGGTAATAAGTCTCGGTTGCATGTGCCACTGAAGGGCTTAAAATCAGCGGGAAAAGACCTACATATTGAGGCAGGGCGGGGTCGACAGATGGGCATTTGGGTACAGGTTTCATGAGGCATTCCACTACAATCATGCAAAGCAAGACCGATGGCGGGAACGGGCCGGAAAATGGCACCGTTGTGGTCACGCGTACGCAGCCCAAAACCAAGAAGCCCAGCCTCTACCGTGTCCTGCTTCTAAACGACGACTACACACCCATGGAGTTCGTCGTACATGTCCTGCAGCGTTTTTTCCAAAAAAGCCTTGATGATGCCACGCGCATCATGCTGCATGTTCACAATCACGGTGTCGGTGAATGCGGAGTATTTACTTACGAAGTCGCCGAGACCAAAGTGAGCCAGGTCATGGATTTTGCCCGCCAGAATCAGCATCCGCTGCAATGCGTGATGGAGAAAAAGTGAGGTCATATGCCATCGTTCTCTCCCAGCCTTGAAAGGGCACTGCATCAAGCCCTGACCATCGCAAACGAGCGGCATCACGAATATGCTACGCTCGAACATCTTTTGCTTGCCCTGATCGACGATCAGGATGCCGGCGCAGTGATGCGCGCCTGCAACGTCGATCTGGAGCACCTCAAGCGCGTCGTTACCGATTATATCGACCGCGAACTGGATAATCTCGTCACCGGCTATGACGAGGATTCCAAACCGACGGCCGCCTTCCAGCGTGTGATCCAGCGCGCCGTCATTCATGTTCAATCTTCCAATCGCGAGGAAGTCACGGGCGCCAATGTGCTCGTTGCCATCTTCGCGGAACGGGAAAGCCATGCTGCCTATTTCCTTCAGGAGCAGCAGATGACCCGTTACGATGCCGTGAACTATATTTCGCACGGCATTTCCAAGCGTCCTCAAAGCGGCGAAACCCGCTCGCCGCGCGGAGCCGAAAGCCCGAGCGAGGAACAGCGCCCCGGTGGGGAGCAGGAAGAGGGGCCGAAGAAGAAGCAGGACGCCTTGTCCGCTTACTGCGTCAACCTCAATGATAAAGCCAAAGCCGGTCGTATCGATCCGCTGATTGGTCGCGACAGCGAAATCAGCCGGACGATTCAGGTCCTTTGCCGCCGTTCGAAGAACAACCCGCTTTATGTGGGCGATCCCGGCGTCGGCAAGACGGCCATTGCCGAGGGTCTCGCAAAGCGCATCGTGGAAGGACAGGTTCCCGAAGCGCTCGCCGACGCGACGATCTTTTCGCTCGACATGGGCACGCTTCTGGCCGGAACGCGCTATCGCGGTGATTTTGAAGAACGTCTGAAGCAGGTCGTGAAGGAACTGGAAGAGTTTCCGGGCGCGGTTCTGTTCATCGACGAAATTCATACGGTCATCGGAGCCGGTGCGACTTCGGGCGGTGCGATGGATGCATCGAACCTGCTCAAGCCTGCGCTTTCTTCGGGCGCGATCCGTTGCATCGGGTCGACGACCTATAAGGAATATCGCCAGTTCTTCGAGAAGGATCGCGCCCTTGTGCGTCGCTTCCAGAAGATCGACGTCAATGAACCGTCGATCCCGGACGCTATCGAAATCATGAAGGGGCTGAAGCCTTACTTCGAGGATTTCCACAAGGTCAAATACACGGTCGACGCCATCAAGTCGGCGGTGGAATTGTCCGCGCGCTATATTTCGGATCGCAAGCTGCCCGACAAGGCAATCGACGTGATCGACGAAACCGGCGCCAGCCAGATGCTGCTGCCGGAAAACAAGCGCAAGAAGACGATCGGCGTAAAGGAAATCGAAGCGACTATCGCGACGATGGCCCGCATCCCGCCGAAGTCCGTCTCTAAGGATGACGAACTGGTGCTGTCGCACCTCGATGCGGAACTGAAGCGCGTCGTCTATGGTCAGGATCTGGCTATCGAAGCGCTTTCCGCCTCGATCAAGCTGGCCCGTGCGGGTCTGCGTGAACCGGACAAGCCAATCGGCTCCTATCTGTTCTCCGGACCGACTGGCGTCGGCAAGACGGAAGTTGCCAAGCAGCTTGCCGCTTCGCTCGGTGTGGAGCTTCTGCGTTTCGACATGTCAGAATATATGGAGCGCCATACGGTTTCGCGGCTCATCGGCGCGCCTCCCGGCTATGTCGGCTTCGACCAGGGTGGTCTTCTGACCGATGGTGT
>JAEXXS010000387.1 GCA_023451915.1 Pseudomonadota bacterium
GCTTCTTCAAGACCGGTCTCGATGAGGAAGTCTTCGAAGGCGGCCTCGTTCTTGATATATTGCGAGGACTTGCCGCGCGACACCTTATAAAGCGGCGGCTGCGCAATATAGATATGGCCGCGCTCGATCAGTTCCGGCATCTGACGGAAGAAGAAGGTGAGCAGCAGCGTGCGAATATGCGCCCCGTCGACGTCAGCATCGGTCATGATGATGATCTTGTGGTAACGCAGCTTGTCGGCATTGAAGCCGTGCGTCTCATCCTTGCCGATCGACGTGCCGAGCGCAGTGATCAGCGTGCCCACCTGATCGGAAGACAACATGCGGTCGAAGCGAACGCGTTCCACATTCAGGATCTTGCCGCGCAGCGGGAGGATCGCCTGGTTCTGGCGCGAACGGCCGCTTTTTGCGGAGCCGCCGGCCGAGTCACCTTCGACGATAAAGAGTTCCGACTTGGCCGGATCACGCTCCTGACAATCGGCAAGCTTGCCCGGTAACGAGGTGACGCTGAGCGTGCTCTTGCGGGTGATGTCGCGGGCCTTGCGCGCAGCTTCACGGGCGGCTGCAGCCTGAATAACCTTCTCGACCACGGCCTTGCCCTCCGCCGGATGTTCTTCCAGCCAGATAGACAGCGCTTCATTGACGAGGCTTTCAACCACCGGGCGCACTTCCGACGAAACCAGCTTATCCTTGGTTTGCGACGAGAATTTCGGGTCGGGCACCTTGACGGAAAGAACAGCGGTCAGGCCTTCGCGGCAATCGTCGCCGGTCAGCTGCACCTTTTCCTTCTTGGTCATGCCGGAAGCATCCGCATAGCCCGTGACCTGACGGGTCAAGGCGCCACGGAAACCGGCCAGATGGGTGCCGCCATCGCGCTGCGGGATGTTGTTGGTAAAGCAAAGCACCTTTTCGTGGTAGGAATCGTTCCACCACATGGCGACTTCCACCGTCATGCCGTCTTTTTCACTGCGGATATAGACCGGCTCGTCGATTAGCGGCTTCTTGTTCTGATCGATATATTTCACGAATTCGATCAGACCGCCGTCATAATGCAGTTCATGTTCCTTGGCGTCCGCATGACGATTGTCCGTCAGCTTGATGCGCACACCGGAATTGAGGAAGGCCAGCTCGCGCAGGCGGCGCTCCAGCGTGTCATAGTCGAATTCGACCATGCTGAAGGTTTCCGTCGAGGGCAGGAAGGTCACGGAAGTGCCGGTCTCGCCATTGGCCACGTCGCCCGTCACCACCAGCGGCGCATCGGCCACGCCATGGGTAAAGCTCATTTCGTGAACCTTGCCATAGCGGCGGATTTTCAGCTTCAGCCAGACCGAAAGCGCGTTCACAACGGAAACGCCGACGCCGTGCAGACCGCCGGAAACCTTGTAGGAATTCTGGTCGAACTTGCCGCCCGCATGGAGCTGGGTCATGATGACTTCGGCAGCCGAAACACCTTCTTCCTTGTGGATGTCGGTGGGGATGCCGCGACCATTATCGGTCACGGTGCAGGAGCCGTCGGCATTGAGCGTCACGGTGACAAGCGTGGCATGGCCTGCCAGCGCTTCGTCGATGGCGTTGTCCACGACTTCATAAACCATGTGATGCAGGCCGGAGCCGTCATCCGTGTCGCCGATATACATGCCTGGGCGTTTGCGAACGGCATCCAGACCTTTCAGAACACGAATGGAATCCGCGCCATATTCGGCGGGGGCTTCGGAATTCATCTCGGGCGTCTCGCTCATGAAAATCTTTCGAAAACGTGCTGCGACTGCAGCCTTGAATCCTGCTGCATCTGCAGCATCAAAAATACTGTCGAATCACACGACAAACATGGCTTTAATATAGGCGCTAACACCATATTTTCCAAATTTTCGGGTCAAATTTACCGGGGATTCCGGTGGTTTGAGCCTTTCCCCGCCGTATCGGAGGGGCCGGGCTGCGGATCGGCTTCTGGAAGCGCCACAATTACCCCTTACATGTCATAAAACAACAGTATCTGGAAGGCTTGGATGAAACTGCGATGACTATGCCGGAAGCGCTTGAACCCTTCGTGCCGCCAGCGCCGCGTCCGCGTGAGAAGCCCGTCGGACGGCTCGAAATGATGCGCGTTGTCTATAGAAATCCGCTCGAATTATGGGGAGAGCCTTCCTACAATGAGCGGTGGATTTCCGTCAGCTGGTTCGGCCTCAAGACCATCATCGCCAACGATCCCGGCTTGATCCGCCACGTGCTGGTGGATAATGCCGCCAATTATCCGATGTCCGCCATTCGCCAGCGGGTGCTGCGCCCGCTGCTGCGCGATGGGCTTCTGACGGCTGAGGGCCAGGTGTGGAAGCGTTCGCGCCGGGCCATGGCGCCAGTTTTTACGCCGCGTCATATTGGCGGCTTTGCCGAAGCGATGCGCGACCGTTCCCGCCTGTTCGTGGAGCACTATAAGACCAGTGGCGTGATCACCGATATCGCCCATGACATGACGCTTTTGACTTACGACATTCTGGCTGAGACGTTGTTTTCCGGCGAGATCGCAGGCGATCCCAATGATTTCGCGCGTCAGATCGACAAGCTGTTCGAAACCATGGGGCGGGTCGATCCCTTTGATCTTCTGGGCCTGCCCGATTGGTTGCCACGGTTCACGCGTCTGCGCGGCCAGCAGTCGCTGGGCTTCTTCCGCGCGCTCGTCTCCGAAACGATCGCCATGCGCAAGGCGCG
>JAEXXS010000452.1 GCA_023451915.1 Pseudomonadota bacterium
CGCCGACAGGTAAAGCCGGGCGGATTGCCCGCAGCAATATTATGAGAAGTGCCGAAACATCGGCATTCCAAGGAGCATGCAATGGCTGAGATGGAAACTTGTGACCTGTTTGTGATTGGCGGCGGCATCAATGGCGCGGGCGTTGCGCGCGATGCTGCCGGGCGCGGTCTCAAGGTCGTTCTGGCCGAAAAAGACGATCTGGCGGAAGGCACTTCTTCGCGGTCAGGCAAGCTTGTCCATGGCGGCCTGCGCTATCTGGAATATTACGAATTCCGCCTTGTCCGGGAGGCCTTGATCGAACGCGAAGTGCTGCTCAATGCAGCGCCCCATATCATCTGGCCGATGCGTTTCGTTTTGCCCCACAGCCCGCAGGACCGTCCGGCATGGCTGGTGCGGCTTGGCCTGTTTCTCTACGATCATCTCGGTGGACGCAAAAAACTTCCCGGCACCCGCACGCTCGATCTCCGGCGCGACCCGGAAGGCACACCGATCCTCGACCAATACAGCAAGGGCTTTGAATATTCAGACTGCTGGGTCGATGACGCCCGCCTTGTCGCGCTCAATGCGCTGGGCGCAGCCGAGAAAGGCGCGACCATCCTCACCCGCACGCCGGTTGTATCGGCGCGCCGCGAAAAAGGTGGTTGGATTGTTGAAACACGCAACCGTGACAACAACGAAGTCCGCAGCTTCCGCGCCCGCTGCATCGTCAATTGCGCAGGCCCTTGGGTAACGGATGTAATCCACAATGTGGCCGGATCGAACTCCAGCCGTAATGTGCGTCTGGTCAAGGGCAGCCATATCATCGTGCCTAAATTCTGGGCGGGTTCGAATGCCTATCTGGTCCAGAACCACGACAAGCGCGTGATCTTCATCAACCCTTATGAAGGCGACAAGGCGCTGATCGGCACCACAGACATTGCCTATGAGGGTCGGGCGGAAGATGTTACCGCAGATGAAAAGGAAATCGATTATCTGCTCGCTGCGGTAAACCGCTATTTCAAGGAAAAGCTGCGCCGGGAAGACGTGCTGCATTCCTTTTCCGGCGTGCGGCCTTTGTTCGACGATGGCAAGGGCAACCCTTCGGCTGTCACGCGCGACTATGTCTTCGATCTGGATGAAACCAACGACGCGCCCCTGCTCAACGTATTCGGCGGTAAAATCACCACGTTCCGCGAATTGGCTGAGCGCGGCATGCACCGCCTGAAGCATGTTTTCCCCAATATGGGTGGCGACTGGACCCATGGCGCGCCCCTGCCCGGCGGTGAAATACCCAACGCCGATTACGAAACCTTCGCTAATAGTTTGCGCGACAGCTACCCCTGGATGCCACGTCAGCTTGTGCACCATTACGGTCGTCTTTATGGCGCAAGAACCAAGGATGTCGTCGCTGGTGCGACAGAACTTTCGGGCCTTGGCCGCCATTTCGGCGGCAATCTCTACGAGGCCGAAATCCGCTATCTGGTCGCAAAGGAATGGGCGAAGACGGCGCAAGATATTCTCTACCGCCGCACCAAGCATTACCTGCATCTGACTGAAGCCGAACGCGCCGCTGTTACGGAATGGTTCGACAACGCACATATTGTTGCCTGAGGACGACATGGCCCTTACGCTCTCTTTGAATACCAACCCGCTGGTCAATCGATTTGCCGAGCCTGTTGATCTGATCGAAACGGTGGCCCGCGATTTGCGCCTGCGCGATCTCCAGCTGACCCATGAATTCATCAATCCGAGCTGGCAGGCCTCCACGATCCGCCGACTGACACGCGCGATGGACAAAGCCTTGCAGCGGACAGGCGTTCGTGTGACATCGGGCATGACCGGCCCCTATGGTCGCCTCAACCACTTCGGCCATCCCGACCGCGAAGTGCGCCGCTATTATGTCGATTGGTTCAAGACCTTTGCCGATATCATTGGCGACCTTGGCGGCAAATCGGTCGGCACACAGTTTGCAATCTTTACATATAAGGACTTTGACAATCCCGCACGTCGCGAAGAGCTTATCAGCATTGCAATCGACTGCTGGGCGGAAGTGGCCGACCATGCAGCCGGTGCCGGTCTCGATTATGTGTTTTGGGAGCCGATGAGTATCGGTCGCGAGTTCGGCGAAACCATCGCGGAATGCATGAAACTTCAAGATCGCCTGACGGCTGCAAATATGACGATCCCGATGTGGATGATGGCCGATATCGACCACGGCGATGTTACATCGGCCAATCCCGACGATTTTGACCCCTATGCCTGGGCCCGTGCGGTGCCGAAAGTTTCGCCGATCATCCACATTAAGCAGAGCCTGATGGATAAGGGCGGCCATCGTCCGTTTACCGCGGCCTTCAACGCTAAAGGTCGCATACAGCCCGAACCGTTGTTGAAGGCTTTCGCTGAGGGCGGGGCGGAAGACAATGAAATCTGCCTCGAACTCTCGTTCAAGGAACGCGAGCCGAACGACCGTGAGGTCATTCCGCAGATTGCGGAAAGTGTGGCTTTCTGGGCGCCGTACATTGACACGGGCGCCCAGGATTTGAAGATATAGAGCATTTCCAGCAAAAGTGCGCAGCGGTTTTGCGTCGGATAATGCGTGAAAACGAATAGATAGAGCGGTTCCACGATTCCGTTTTAACCGGAACCGCTCTAGACCAAGGCGGAATCCGACCGGCGCGAAACCACGTTCGACGGGATAATGCTTCAAGTTAAAGACCTTGTGGCGCGCAAATTGACATAATCAGATTGAAACGCGCCTGATGTGCGAGAGGAGCCGGACAGCTCGAAATGGCAGATGCAGACGACTCCCTCGCCCTTCGTGCAGCTTGGCTCCACTTTGTCGCAGGCATGACCCAGTCGGCGGTCGCCAAGCGCCTCGGCCTGCCCTCGGTCAAGGCGCATCGCCTCATCGCCAAGGCGGTTGCGGATGGGGCCGTTAAGGTTACTATCGACGGCGATATTACCGAATGCATTGATCTGGAGAACCGTCTCGCGGATCGCTACGATCTCGATTATTGCGAAGTCGTGCCCGATATCGGTGAGGAAGGCCTGCCCCTCACCGCGCTTGGCCATGCTGGCGCGGACTTTCTTCGCCGCGAAATCGAACATGGTGATCATGAGGTGATCGGCATCGGCCATGGCCGCACCCTGTCGGCTGCCGTCAACTACATGCCGCGCGTTTCGGCGAATGAATTGCGCTTCGTCTCGCTTCTTGGCGGCCTTACGCGCAATTTCGCCGCCAATCCCCATGACGTGATGCATCGCATCGCCGAAAAAACCGGCATGCCTGCCTATGTGATGCCGGTGCCCTTCTTCGCCAACACGGCGGAAGATCGCGAAGTGCTGCTCGCGCAGCGCGGCGTCACCACTGTTTTCGATATGGGATGCCGTGCAGAATTGAAAATTGTCGGGATCGGCACCGTGGATTCTCAAGCGCAACTCGTGACCTCCGGCATGATCGAGCTCGCCGAAGTTGAAGAAATCGCCTATCTCGGCGGCGTCGGCGAAATGCTCGGCCATTTCTTCGATGCCGATGGCAAGCGGCTCGAAACGGGCCTCACCGCACGCACCATCGCTGCGTCGGTCGAAAACGCAGATATGAGCCGCATCATCGCCCTTGCGGGCGGCTTGCCAAAAGCGGAAGCCATTCGAGCCGTCCTGAAAAGCGGGCGTCTTTACGGCCTTATCACCGATGAACGCACGGCTAAATTCCTCGTTGAATAGCGAACGCGAAAACGTCACAAAATCACATTCTTTGTAGATTTTTTTGTGATTTTGTGATTTATCGTCGTTGAATGTTCCGCGAGAGAGATCGGACACAAGCTTGAAGCGCGACGACAGAAGACAGGCGATCGTAAATTTGCTGATTGAAAATCAGTCCGTCGATCTTGACGATCTGGCGGATCGCTTTGCCGTGTCCAAAATGACGATCCATCGCGATCTGGATTCACTGGAGGAATCCGGCGTTCTGCGCAAGGTTCGCGGCGGAGCGACAATGGATGCGGGCTCGCAGTTCGAAAGCGATTTTCGATTTCGCGTGCGTCAGGACAATGAAGCCAAACTTCAGATGGCACGAGCAGCCCTCGAACTGATCGAGCCGGGCATGACCGTGATGATCAATGATGGGTCCACCGCTGCGGTTCTGGGCGGGCTTTTTCACGAAAAGCGGCCCCTGACCGTCATTACGAACAATGCAGTCATCATCGATGAGCTGAAAGGCGAGAGTGGGATCAATCTCATTGCTCTCGGCGGCGTCTTCTCACCGAAATTCAATGCTTTTTTCGGCCTGTTGACGGAAGAAGCCCTCTCGCATCTGAGTGCCGACATCGCCTTTATTTCGACACCCGCCGTCAATGGCAGGCTGGTCTATCATATGGACGAAAATGTCGTGCGCACCAAACGTGCAATGACCGCTTCGGCGACGCGTACCTGCCTTCTGGTAAATCATCAGCGCTTCGGGCGTCCCGCCTTGCATGTCATGGCGGACCTTGGCGACTTCGATGCAATTATCACGGATACATCCCCTGGCCGCGAAATCACGGCCGAGCTGGAACAGGCTGGGATCAAACTGACAATAGCAGACTAGGAAAGAGCATTTGGGCATGGCCAGATTTTGGGTTGGAACGAGCTGGAAGATGAACAAGACGCTGGCGGAAGCGCGGGCCTTTGCCGACGCGCTGAAGGCTGCGGACGGCGAACGATCGGCTGATATTCAGCGTTTCATCATTCCACCCTTCACCGCTGTGCGTGAAGTGAAGGAAATCCTGTCTGGCACGTCTGTTAAGGTCGGCGCGCAGAACATGCACTGGGCTGATAAAGGCGCATGGACGGGCGAAATTTCTCCGCTGATGCTCAAAGACTGCAATCTCGACATCGTAGAACTCGGCCATTCCGAGCGCCGCGAACATTTCGGCGAGACCAACGAAACTGTCGGCCTCAAGGTTGAAGCGGCAGTGCGGCACGGGCTGATCCCGCTGATCTGCATCGGCGAGACATTGGAGGACCGTGAAAGCGGTCGGGCGGCAGAGGTTCTCGCCGAAGAAGTGCGCGGCGCGCTGTCCAAATTGTCGGAAGAGCAAAAGCAGGCGGAAATCCTGTTCGCCTATGAGCCCGTCTGGGCCATCGGCGAAAACGGCATTCCCGCTTCTGCCGACTATGCCGACGCCCGACAGGCGGAAATTATCGCCGTCGCTGAAGGCATCCTTGGTCGTCGTGTTCCCTGCCTTTACGGCGGCTCGGTCAATCCCGGCAACTGCGAGGAACTGATCGCCTGCCCGCATATTGACGGCCTCTTCATCGGACGCTCCGCCTGGAACGTCGAGGGCTATCTCGACATTCTGGCCAAGTGCGCAGCCAAAATCCAAGTGAATTGAGAATTCAGACTAGTTAAGGAGTGAGATCATGAAAATTGCAGTAGCAGGAGACAGCGCTGGCGAAGGTCTGGCCAAGGTTCTTGCCGACCACCTCAAGGACCGTTTCGAGGTTTCGGAAATCTCGCGCACCGATGCCGGTGCCGATGCGTTCTACGCCAATCTTTCCGACCGGGTTGCA
>JAEXXS010000463.1 GCA_023451915.1 Pseudomonadota bacterium
TGACGGCTTTGCCATCCACCTTCACCGTGCCGCGCTGGATCGCATCGCGGGCGCGCGAGCGCGTGGCGAACAATCCGCGTTCGACCAGCAGCTGGTCAAGGCGCGGACGACTATCGGCAGATGGCACACTCATAGGATCAGGCCTTGAAATCAGGCACGGAACGGTGTCGCAATGTCTTCACGGCCAAGCGCCGAAAAGACCGTGTGCACGATACCGGCGCGGTCGAGACCGGCGGTCGCATACATCGCATCCGGCTTGCCGTGATCCTGATAGAGATCGGGCAGCGTCAGCGCACGAACCTTGAGGCCGCGATCCAGTAGACCGTCGGTGGCGAGGAATTGCAGCACATGCGAGGCAAAGCCGCCCACCGCGCCCTCCTCTACCGTCACCAGCACTTCATGTTCACGCGCAAGGCGACGGATCAGATCGTGATCGAGCGGCTTGGCAAAGCGCGCATCGGCAACCGTGGTCGAAAGACCGGCTGCGCCCAGTTCATCGGCGGCGGCAAGGCATTCCTGCAACCGTGTCCCGAAGGACAGCAGCGCCACCTTGGTGCCTTCACGCACGATGCGGCCCTTGCCGATTTCCAGCACCGAGCCGCGTTCCGGCAGATCGACGCCAACGCCGTCGCCACGCGGATAGCGGAAGGAAATCGGGCTTTCGTCATATTCGGCGGCAGTGCGCACCATATGGCGCAGTTCCGCCTCGTCGGACGCAGCCATGACGACAAAGCCCGGCAGTGCGGCAAGGAAACCCGTATCGAAGGAGCCTGCATGGGTGGCGCCATCGGCACCCACCAGACCGGCGCGGTCGATGGGGAAGCGCACCGGCAGGTTCTGGATCGACACATCATGCACGACCTGATCGTAGCCGCGTTGCAGGAAGGTCGAATAAATGGCGCAGAACGGCTTGAAGCCCTCGCTGGCGAGACCCGCTGCAAATGTAACGGCGTGCTGTTCGGCAATGCCCACATCAAAGGTGCGTTTGGGGAACACTTCGCCAAAAAGATCAAGCCCGGTGCCGGTCGGCATGGCGGCAGTGATCGCCACGATTTTGTCGTCGTGACGCGCTTCCTCGATCAGGCTCGTGCCGAAAATCTTGGTATAGCTCGGCGCATTGGCAGGCGGCTTCGCCTGCTTGCCTGTGATGACATCGAATTTATTGACGCCATGATATTTGTCGGCGGCAGCTTCGGCTGGCGCATAGCCCTTGCCCTTCTGCGTCACCACATGGATCAGCACCGGGCCTTTTTGCGTATCCCGCACATTTTTCAGCACAGGCAGAAGATGGTCGAGATTATGTCCGTCGATGGGCCCGACATAATAGAAGCCCAATTCCTCGAACAGCGTGCCGCCGGTGAAGAAGGCGCGGGCATATTCTTCCGACTTGCGCGCCTTGTCCTGCAAGAATTTCGGCAGCTTCTGCGCCACCTGCTTGGCTGCTTCGCGCACGCCGCGATAGGTGCGCCCCGAAACGAGACGCGCCAGATAGGCGCTCATCGCCCCGGTCGGCGGCGCAATCGACATGTCGTTATCGTTAAGGATCACGATCAGCCGCGCATCCAGCGCACCGGCATTGTTCATCGCTTCATAGGCCATGCCCGCCGACATGGAGCCATCGCCGATGACGGCAATGACATTGCGCTTTTCGCCGGAAAGATCGCTGGCCACAGCCATGCCGAGACCGGCGGAAATCGACGTCGAGGAATGCGCCGCGCCGAACGGATCATATTCGCTCTCGGCGCGCTTGGTGAAGCCGGACAAGCCGCCTTCCTGCCGCAGCGTGCGGATGCGGTCGCGACGACCGGTCAAAATCTTGTGCGGATAGGCCTGATGGCCGACATCCCAGATGATCCGGTCATGCGGCGTATCGAAGACATGATGCAGCGCGACCGTCAGCTCGACCACGCCCAGCCCCGCGCCCAGATGCCCGCCCGTGGTGGACACGGCGTCGATCAGCTCGGCACGCAGTTCTTCTGCCAGTTGCGGCAGGTCCTGCTCCGGCAAAGCGCGCAGGCGATCCGGCGTCGGCACCTTGTCGAGCAATGGGGTCGTGGGTCGGGACATCGAAACAACCTGTTGTTGGGATTATCTGGATTGGTCGTCGGTATAGCAGCATCGTGGCCAGATCAAGCAGAGCCGGCCGATCTGCGCCAATCTAACACGATAAGGTCATTTATTCAGGCAAAGGTATGAAATCCTGTTCGTCGCCCGGCACGATATCGAAACGTCCGGTGCGCCATTCTTCCTTGGCCTGTTCGATGCGTTCCTTAGACGACGAGACGAAATTCCACCAGATATAACGTTTCGAGCCAAGCGCCGCGCCGCCGAAAAGCATGATATGCGCGCCTTCAGGCCCCGCCTGCACGACAATATCGTCACCGGGGCGAAAGGCCAGAAGCCGGTCCGGCGGAAACACTTCGCCGCCAATGCCGACATTGCCGCTCAGCGTATAGATCGCGCGTTCTTCCGCTGTCGGCGGAATCGGAAAACGGCCATGCGGCTTGATGCGAATATCGGCATAAAGCGTATCGGCGTGCTGGATGACCGGCGATTTCAGCCCATGCATCGAACCAATAATCAGGCGTCCGTCAAATTCGGGATCGCTCATCAAAGGCAGATCGGGCGCATTGGTGTGATAGAAATGCGGGTCGATTTCTTCCAGCGCATCCGGCAGCGCCAGCCAGGTCTGAACACCGGAAATCGAGAGCGGCCCGTTGCGCTCCTCTTCCGGCGAACGCTCCGAATGCACGATGCCGCGCCCTGCGGTCATGAGGTTCACATCGCCGGGCCGCACCACCATTTCCGTGCCCAGGCTGTCGCGGTGACGAATGTGACCGTCGAAGAGATAGGTCACCGTCGAAAGACCGATATGCGGATGCGGGCGCACATCCAGCGCATCGCCATCGCGCAGCACTGCCGGTCCCATACGGTCGAAGAAAATGAACGGCCCCACCAGTCTGCGGCGCACAGTCGGCAGCGCACGGCGCACTTCCAGCCCGCCAATGTCGCTCGTGCGCGGGATAACCAGCGTCTCAATCGCATCCACCGTCGTCTTGTCGCCAAGGACCGGATCGGGACAGGGGAAAAAGCTCATGAGACATATTCCTTCTTAAGCCGTCGCAGCGCTTCGGACTTGCCGCCTCGCATAAAACAAAACCGCACCGGCAGGCCGGTGCGGTCCGCATTCATCAATATGGCGCTGGATTAGCGACCCTGCAACAGCTTGGAAAGCGCGTTCGTGTCCGGCACCTGACCGTTGGCGGTCAGCTTGTCCACCAGACCCGGCAAGACCTGCGACAGCTGGTTCAGCAGTTCCTGCTGGTCGATGCCTGCATGCGCTGCAATTTCGCTGAGCGTCTTCTGGCCAATGGCGTCGCCAAGCTGGCCCGGCTCGATGGGATGATTGGCGCCCTGGCCGACCCAGGATTCCACCTTCTCACCAAGACCTGCCTGATTGAGCTGTTCCAGAAGACCGCCAAGGCCGCCGCTGAGCGGGCCCGGTGCGGAAGGCGCAGACGCGGCATTGCCGGCAGCAGCACCGCCCAAAAGGCCGCCAAGACCACCGAGGATACCGCCAAGCAGCCCGCCGCCAGCCTCATTGGCCGCAGAAGGCGAAGCATTGCCCGCAGCACCGCCGCCAAGCAGGCCGCCGAGAAGACCGCCTAAACCGCCACCGGCCTGGGACTGGTCCGGCACCGGCTGCGCCTGCGTCGGTGCAGGTTCTTCCTTGCTGCCGCCGAGCATCTTGCCAACCAGCAGCGCGCCGAGTGCAATCATGATCGGCTTGGCAAGGCTACCGCCGGGGATCGGCGAACCGTTTGAGTTATTGTCGTAACTACCCATGACGCAATACTCCCTGTTATCCCATGCAGCTTGACGTGCATGCGGTAAGTTGAAGTTAAAACGATTTCTCGTTTTGACAAGCATATTAACTTGCCTCTGCGCAATAAATATGAAAATTTTCCGTGAGCGCGAAACAAATGTTTATCTGCGCTTCGGGAGATATAAGATGTCTATAATAA
>JAEXXS010000042.1 GCA_023451915.1 Pseudomonadota bacterium
CGAACGGCTTCTGCCTTTTCGCGAGCGCGCTTTTCAGATGGCTTTTCGTAGTGGCCGCGCATCTTCATTTCGCGGAAGATACCTTCGCGCTGCATCTTTTTCTTGAGAGCGCGGAGAGCCTGATCAACATTATTATCGCGGACGAGTACCTGCACGTGTATTCCCGTATCGGTTAGAATTTCGGTTAAGCCTGAGGCCGTTCGGGGGTCTTTTAACGATTTCAGCCGGTCTGACCGGCCGAGCAACGCCCTAAGGCTCCCAAGCTTCGCAACGGAAACGCTGCAAATTGGTGCTGGCTATTACCAGAAAGAGCCCAGGCTGTCCACCTCAACATGCAAATTTGGCCATCGCCGCTGTGAAATACCGCTCTTACACCAATTCACTATGGTTCGCGCGGGCCGAATGCGCTAATGAGCCGCTCGTTTCCCGCATAATTCGGCCTCAATAGTCGTCCAACAGGAGACATTGCACGGCGCTGCCGATCTTTCGGCTGCGTTTCCTTTTTCTGATTCCATTTGTTTGTTTCATGTCCCTCCGCAAGCGACTCGTTATCCAGTTTACAGGCTATGAAGGCCTGCACCCCAAAGCCGTCCGTGTGCGCCACGCGCAAGTTTTGAAAGACTTTGATCGACTTTGGAACGCCAAGACCAGGCTGCCGCCCATGAGGGAAGAGCCGAACGATAGCGGCACGACCATCGCGGTCACTGAGGGCAATGGCTGGCGCACGGAGACCGAGTTCTGCCAGTTCGGCACTGCGGATATTTTTGACGACTATGCCGCGCGCTCAACGCCGAAGCGGATGCTGACCGGCTTTTTCGCCTTCTTGAACATCCTCTTCACGGGCACGCTCTGGCGCTATCTTACGACGAGCTGGCGTTTCGTGCTGTTCTTCCTGTGGCCTTTCCTGCTGTCGCTCGCAATTTTGGGCGTCGCAGCCCTTGTCGCCACAGCGCCAATGCTGGCTGGCTTTTCAGCGCTGCATCTTATCTGGTCCGCGCCGCTTGCCGCCTTCCTCGCAACGCTTCTGGTGCGCAAGCCCGGCGACAAGTTCTTCATGTCCTATCTGCTCGACGACTGGTCGGCGGCCTATGACCGCATTCATGACCGCAACGCGAAGCTGAACCAGCGCCGGACGGCTTTTGCCGAAGCACTGATGCGCAAGATCGAAGAAAGCCAGGCCGATGAGGTCATCATTGTCGCGCATAGTCTCGGCACGGTGCCGGCTGTCGAGGCGCTAGCCGCCGTTCAGCGCCAGCGCCCCGACCTTCTGAAACGGCAGCCGGTATCCCTGCTCGCGGTCGGCTCCTGCCTGATGATGATAGCCCTGCACCCGCGCGCGAAAGCGCTCCGTGAAGATGTGCGTGTCGTCCTTCAGGACAGCCCGGTCCTGTGGTCGGAATTTCAGGTGCTGACGGATATCATCCACTTCTACGGTTCCGATCCTGCCAGCGCCCTGAAAATCAGGACGGCGAACCCGCCGCTTATTCATCGCATCCGCTTCAAGAATGTGCACAGCGAAAACCGTTACAAGCGCTCCAAGGGCAACTTCTTCCTGATGCACCTTCTCTATGTTCGCGGGGCCGAGAAGAAGAATTTCTACGATTTCGGCATGTTCCTGCACGGTCCGTTCTTCTTCCGCGAGTTGATGACCACGCATAAAGGAAAAGCCGCCCCGCTTGATCAAGAAGGACGGCTTCCGGTTTCCTATCGCGAAGCGGCTTAATGCCGTTCAACATTAATCTTTGGGCGGCTCCACGACGGCAATCGTCAGCCAGGTGGCCGTCAAAGCGGGCTTCAGCGAATTTTCGATTTCGAGCGTCACATCGTAATAGTTCACGACCCGTCCCGATGGGCGAATATCCGCATCGGCCAGCTTGAAGCGCGCGCGCACCCGTGCGCCGGTTTTGACGGGCGACTGGAAGCGCAGCTTGTCGAAGCCGTAATTGATGCCCATGGTCGCGCCTTCCAGCATGGGCAGCGCTTCATAGGCCAGCGTCGACAATAGCGATAGCGTCAGAAAGCCATGGGCAATGGTGCCGCCAAAAGGCGTTTCCTTGGCGGCGCGTTCCGGATCGACATGGATGAACTGGTGATCGTCTGTTGCATCCGCAAACTGGTTGATCATTTCCTGCGTGACTTCGCGCCACTCGGAACATCCGATTTCCGTGCCGATTGCTTCGCGCAACTGGTCGAGCGTGATTGCGTCTTTCATTCGCTGGCCATTCCTGCTGAACTGATTTGCCCTTTGTTTAACCCATAGCGCACTTAGTGTCTGAATCAAAAAGCGGCAAGCCGTGGCGAAAATGGTGATTTCGAGAACCGGCGCGCAGCGTACTTTTGGGTACGTGAGCACCGGAAGCCTCGCATAATCCCGAAAAGTTGCAGACTTTTCGGTTCAGATTATGCGAATGCAAACCTCAAATTGCCATTTGCAGCCCGGCATGGCGACTTTTGGATCAGACACTTAGGCGGCAACCAGAATTTCCCGGGCTATCTCATCCCAATGCGTGAAAACCTGATGCGCGCCCTTGGACGACAGGCGCTCGGAGTGGCCGTCATAGGTATGTGCGCCGCCGGTATAACCAAAGGCGGTCATGCCTGCTGCAATCGCGCCTTCGACACCGAAGGGCGAATCCTCGATCACCACGCAGCGCGACGGATCGACGCCCATCTTGTCGGCGGCGAACAGGAACAGATCGGGCGCAGGTTTGCCGCGCTTCACCATGCTGGACGAATAAACCGCATCGCCGAAATACTGGCTGATGCCGGTCTTTTCCAGACTGAACGCAATGCGCTCCGGTTGCGAGGAGGATGCCACGCAACGCTTTTGCGGCAGTTCACGCAGGAAATCGGCGATACCGACGGTCGGCTCCAGCGCTTCGGCGAACAAGGTTCTGGTGGCGGGCCAGAATTCGCCATCGACGCCATCGGGCAGACGGTGGCCGGTCATATCCTCGATCATCTTCATGATATCGGCCTGTTTCATGCCGATGCCCTTAGCCACCGTGCCCTGCGGCAGTTCCATGCCATGATTGGCATAGACCCGCTCGAAAGCAAGGCAGGACAGAACTTCGCTATCGACGAGAACGCCGTCGCAATCGAAGATCACAAGATCAAAGGGGGATACACTGCTCATTTTGGCTCCAGTGGCCCTATAAAGGGATGCATATTTTGTCGCGCAGATTGGGGATGCGCGCCTGTCGGTGTTGATATAGAGACTGTTGGTCTATTACGCACCTATATCAACACAAGCGTGACAAATTTATCTCGCCTGTGTG
>JAEXXS010000043.1 GCA_023451915.1 Pseudomonadota bacterium
GTTCAGGCGCGGTGGGTCTCCGTCGGCACCTATTATATCCATGTCGGATTGGGCCGGGTCATGGCGCATTTTGGATATGAGCATGAGCAGTATCGCAACCCGGACAAAAACTGACGACCGCGCCCCCGGTGCTGTTGCAGCCGGGGTTGCGAGGGCGCACCATGCACAAATGCGGAAGGTGGCACTCGCTGCCGCCATAATCATCCTGTGCATTTTGATGATCTCGTTTCGCCCCTTCATGCCCGAGCCGGAAACCGATGGCGGCGGCGGGGGTGATATCATCAACCAGCTCGGTTTCAGCCTCCTGGGTATCATGGCCATGCTGGCGCTTGCCACGCTTGCCGACCCGCGAAAGGTGGCGCGGATCGTCGGCTTCGGCTGGTCGCTGATGTTTCTTTTATTGTTCGCGTCGCTGATGCAGAGCATTTATCCGGGCGTGGTGATGCGCGGCGCCATTTTCACGATGATCGGCGTTTGCTGTGTCGTCGCCGTGCTCGCATTGCCGCAGGACGGCGATGGCTATGCACGGCTTTTCATGACGGTGGCCTCTGTCGTGCTCATCATTTCCTATGTCGGCGTGGTGCTGTTGCCATCAGCGGCAACCCACGGTGCCGACCCCATCGAACCGCAGAACTCCTATCTCTGGCGCGGTGTCTTCAGCCACAAGAATGTGGCGGGTCCGGTGATGGCGGCTTTCGCCTTTTCAGGCCTTTATCTCTGGCGACGGGGCTGGCGCGTCAGCGGCGTGCTGATCGGCCTGTCGGCCTTGTTCTTCGTGGCGCAGACCGGCTCGAAAACTACCATGGCGCTGGTGCCGCTCGCCATGGTGCTAGTGATGGTGCCGGGTGCGCTGGGCCTGCGCTTTCTGACCGTCGCGGCGATCTTTTCCATTCAGTTCATGTTCGCGCTTTTGACGTTCGGGACGGTGCTGTTCGATCCTGTCCGCCGATTTGTCGAGAGCCTCGGCATTGACGCGACTTTCACAGGGCGCGTGTCGATCTGGCAATTCGCCATCGAAAATCTGCCGGGTCGATTGTGGACCGGCTACGGCTATGAAAGCTTCTGGAAGTCGCCCATCGCGCTGGAGGCGGCCAGACCCTATTATCTCGGCTGGGACGTGCGCAACATGGTCCATGCCCATAATGGCTATCTCGATCTGGTCATCGCCATGGGCATACCGGGGCTGATCTGCGGTGTGACGGTGATCATCGTGATGCCGCTGGTCAATTACATGCGCTGCAGGCCGCAGCGCGAAAACCTGCTTCTTGCCGATTACTTCCTGATGATCGTGTTCTTCTGCACGTTGAACGCGATGATGGAAAGCTTCTTCTTCCGACGCGTGGACCCGGTCTGGCTCACCACCTTGTTGGGGATTTTCGGGCTGCGACTGACATCGAGAATCAGCATACCGAAAAGGCTGGCCGCTTCTACCGGAGATATTTCATGAATATTGCGATCGTCGGCACGGGTTTCGTCGCCGATTACTACATGACCACCCTGCGCAATTATCCCGAACTTGCGCTGCGTGGCGTTTATGATCGGTCGCCGGAAAGGCTGAAGGCGTTCGCAGCGCATTATGCTGTGCAGGTCTATGACAGTTTCGACGCCGTGCTGGCAGACCCGGACGTGCAGATCGTGGTCAATCTGACGACACCGGAAAGCCATTATGAGATTTCGCGGGCGGCATTGGCGGCGGGCAAGCATGTCTATTCCGAAAAGCCGCTCGCCATGAGTTTCGATGAAGCGCGCGCGCTGGTCGATTTTGCCGCAAGCCGCGGCTTGACGCTGGCCGCCGCACCGGCCAACGGTCTCAGCGATGCGCAAAGGCTGGTTTCCTCGGCCATCGGCGCTATCGGCACGCCGCGTCTCGTCTATGCGCAGATGGAAGACGGCCCCGTTTTTCGCGACAGATGGTCGACATGGCGCTCAGCCTCCGGCGCGGCCTGGCCCGGTCTGCATGAATTTGAAATCGGCTGCACGCTCGAACATGCAGGCTATGCGCTGTCATGGCTGGTTTCGCTGTTCGGTCCGGTGGAAAGCGTTTCGGCCTTTTCGGCGATCACCTTTCCCGACAAGGGACCGGGCACGGAGCACCTTCAGATGGCTCCCGATTTTTCGGTCGGGTGCCTGCGTTTCAAGTCTGGCCTTGTGGCGAGGCTGACATCGGGTCTCGCCATGCCGCGCGACCGCAGCCTGACGGTTGTGGGCGACAAGGGTTCCATCAGCGTGGACGATCTTTGGGACAACCGCTCTGCCGTGCGGCTTGAAAAGGCGGATGAAAAGACGCGGTTCTGGGCGCGGCTGTTCGTCATTCTCGAAGTGCGGATCGGCAAGTTCCTGTCGTGGAAGCCCGTCGCGGGCAAGAAGCTTTCCTATCCCAAGGGTGGCAAATCCGCGTTGCCATCCTATCCGTCGCAGATCGATTTTGCGCGCGGGATCGCCGATCAGGCGCGCGCCATCGAAAAGGGTGAGACGGCGTTCTTTTCCGGCGATGTGGCGTTGCACATCACCGAAATCGCATTGGCGCTCAACAATGCGGGCGACAGCGCAGCCTCTTACAGAATGGAGAGCAGCTTTTAATCGCTCGATACGATCC
>JAEXXS010000063.1 GCA_023451915.1 Pseudomonadota bacterium
GCGCTTTGATTTATTGCGAAGCGGCGGGCTGGTCTCGCCGCTTCTCGGTTTGCGACCCGTCCCAATCGGAGGCTTAGCCTCACGCTCGGGGCGGGTTGTTTGTAATGAGCAAGAATTTTGGATTGCATTTTGGGCGGACAGCCTATCATTTGAGGAATGAGCCTTTTGCAATTCGAAGCGCGGTTTTCCGCTTGCTGCAGAAAGATATGCTCGACAGGCCCCATTGGGGAGGATGAAGGAGTTACACGGTGGCGATCAAGACGGTTGGTATAGTTGGCGCGGGTCAGATGGGGGGCGGCATCGCCCATGTCTGCGCTCTGGCAGGGTTTAGTGTGCTTTTGCATGATGCTGCGCCGGACCGGCTGGAAAAGGGCATTGCCACCATCAACGGCAATATGGCGCGTCAGGTTTCTTCCGGTAAATTGCAGGAAGAAGAGCGTGCAGCGGCAATGAAGCTGATCCGCGCCGCAAACTCCATGGAAGACCTTGCAGGCGTCGATCTGGCCATTGAAGCGGCCACGGAAGATGAAACCGTCAAGCGCAAGATTTTCGCGCAGCTCTGCCCGATCCTGAACCCGCAGGCCATTGTCGCGACCAATACCTCGTCGATCTCCATCACGCGGCTTGCCTCGACGACGGATCGCCCGGAACGTTTCATCGGTATTCACTTCATGAATCCGGTGCCGGTGATGAAATTGGTGGAGCTGGTGCGCGGCATCGCCACCGATGAAGACACATTCCGCAAGTCGAAGGATTTTGTGCAGGCGCTGGGCAAGACAGTGACGGTCGCCGAGGATTTCCCGGCATTTATCGTCAACCGCATCCTGCTGCCGATGATCAACGAAGCGATCTATACGCTTTATGAAGGTGTGGGCAGCGTCGAAGCCATCGATACGGCCATGAAACTCGGTGCCAACCATCCGATGGGGCCGTTGCAGCTTGCGGACTTCATCGGTCTCGACACCTGCCTTTCGATCATGCAGGTGCTGCATGACGGGCTGGCGGATTCCAAATATCGCCCATGCCCGCTGCTGGTCAAATATGTCGAAGCAGGTTGGCTTGGACGCAAGACGGGCCGCGGCTTCTATGATTATCGCGGCGAGCATCCGGTGCCGACGCGCTGAGAATGCCGGACCCTCAACCAAAAGAAGCCGGTTTCGACCGGCTTTTTTTGTGAGAATTTTCAACTGTGACAAGTTTCAGGCAGCTGTGGAAAACCTGATTATCGTTACCATTAACTTACCGTTAACGATGCCGATTTAGGACTTATTCATCTTTGATCGTTAAAGTTTTCATTAAGATGTTCGGATGTGAAGCTTACTTCACACGCTCACCTTGAGCGCAGTGAACATCCTTTCGAACATGATTTTGATGAAGGTGAAAGCGATGAGCATTCTTGTTCAGCTGCGTGACAGCGTTAATGTCATCCGCGAGTTCGTCGCACCGAGCTATCGGCCCGAGCGCCATTATATGCGCGGTCCCGGCCCGGCTTGCGAAGCACGCACGCGGCACTAAAGTGCATTTCGATCTGTTTACGTCAGGTCGGACTGTGTTCTAAGCCTCTCCCAAGGCAGCGTGGAAAAAAGTAAAGCCAGAACGGTCGCCCGCTCTGGCTTTTTGCTTGTCTGAAATCAGGCTTGTGAGCAGCCGATTATTCCAGCCCTTCGAACAGCGCCGTCGAGAGATAGCGTTCTGCAAAGGACGGGATGATGATGACAATGTTCTTGCCGGCATTTTCCGGGCGTTTGCCGACTTCAATCGCAGCGGTCAGCGCCGCGCCAGACGAGATGCCGACCGGGATGCCTTCGATACGCGCAATCAGCCGCGCATTGGCAAAGGAATCCTCGTTGGAGACCTGCACGATTTCATCGTAAACGCCGGTGTCGAGCGTCTTCGGTGCAAAGCCTGCGCCAATGCCCTGAATCTTGTGCGGGCCGGGCGTGCCGCCTGAGAGGACAGGGGAATCCTTCGGCTCTACGGCAATCACCTTGAAGGAAGGCTTGCGCGCCTTGATCACCTGGCCGACGCCGGTAATCGTGCCGCCGGTGCCGATGCCGGAGATCAGAATATCGGCTTCGCCATTGGTGTCGTTCCAGATTTCTTCCGCCGTCGTGCGGCGATGAATTTCCGGATTGGCAGGGTTTTCAAACTGCTGCGGAATGATGGCGTTGGGGTTGCCTTCGGCGATTTCCTCAGCCTTGGCGATCGCGCCCTTCATGCCCTTCGCACCTTCGGTCAGCACCAGTTCGGCACCGAGCAGCTTCAAAAGCTTACGGCGTTCCACAGACATGGTTTCCGGCATGGTGAGCACAAGGCGATAGCCTTTTGCCGCTGCCGCAAAGGCCAGCGCGATGCCGGTATTGCCGGAGGTAGGCTCCACAAAAACCGTCTTGCCGGGCACAGCCTTGCCCTGTTCTTCAAGCGCCTCGATCAGCGCAAGACCAATGCGGTCCTTGACGCTTGCCAGCGGATTAAAGAATTCAAGCTTTACCAGAAGGTTCGCGACGACGCCGTTTTCCTTGGCAAATTTATCAATGCGCACAAGCGGTGTGTTGCCGATCGTTTCCAGAATCGAGCCGTAAATACGGCCGCGTCCTGCGGTTTCGTTGCTCTTCGAGCCAAGGGGCTTGTTCATAGCGTAATCTCCCTTCATGTTGCGCAAAGTTTAAGAGGAAACAGCGCAAAAGCATAGCTGGACATATGCGCCTGACGGATCAAGATTAGAATTCTGTTCTATATAATCGAATTTTTTAAAAGTGAATTCCATCATAATTGGGGGTTCGCGTATTAGCTTATCTGGAAGGATATTGATCCGCGTCAATGCATTCGCTGAAGCGTCGCGCGTAAAATCGAGTTATCAGGCAACCAGGAGATCGAGAGATGTACAAGAATATTCTGATCGCGACCGATGGGTCGGAACTCGCTGAAAAGGGCGTGGATCAGGGCGTGGAACTGGCCAAGGAAACGGGCGCGAAAGTGACTTTCGTCTCGGTGACTGAACTACTGCCATCCTATGGCATCGTGGTTGCGGCGGAATGGGCATCAAGCCCGGTTGCGTTTCAGGAATATCGCGAGGCGATCACCAAAGCAGCAACGGAGATTCTGACGAAGGCCAAGGCCAAGGCAGGGGCCGCAGGCGTGACCGCTGAGGCGGTGCATGTCGAAAACCAGTCGCCCGCGCAAGGCATTGTGGAAGCTGCGAAATCTCATGGCAGCGACCTGATCGTCATTTCGTCGCATGGCCGTCGCGGCGTCAACAAGCTCCTGCTTGGCAGCCAGGCGGCGGAGGTTCTGTCGCTCAGCACTGTGCCTGTGCTGGTGATCAAGTAATTGGCGGCTATTTGTTTTCTTTTGGGTGTTTTTCACGGGTTCAGCGATTGCCCGTGAGAGGCAAACAACGAAAGAAGATTGCCGAACACCTCTGTTAAGCTCCTCTTGTCCGCCTATCTGGTTGGGCAGAGGAGTTTGGCTTTTCTGGAGGTCGTTATGACTGCGCCGCGTCCTTATAAAACCCATTTGGGCAATCACCTGCTTCATCCCGAAACGCAAATGCTGAATTACGGCTATGACCCGGAGCTGTCCGAGGGCGCAGTCAAGCCGCCGGTTTTTCTGACGTCCACCTTCGTGTTCAAGACTGCCGAAGATGGGCGTGATTTCTTCGATTTCGTTTCGGGTCGCAAGGAGCCACCCGCCGGTGTCGGCGCGGGGCTGGTCTATTCGCGCTTCAATCATCCCAATAGCGAGATCGTGGAAGATCGTCTGGCGGTCTATGAGGGCGCGGAAAGTTCGGCGCTATTCTCATCCGGCATGTCGGCCATTGCGACCACGCTTTTCGCCTTTGC
>JAEXXS010000221.1 GCA_023451915.1 Pseudomonadota bacterium
ACGGTCAGCCGATGACGTTTGGCAGTCCGGCGGATGCGTTGCGCAAAGGCATTGCCATGGTCTTTCAGGAAACCAGTCTGGTGCCTTCACTAACCGTGGCGCAGAATATCTATCTCGGCAATGAAAGTTTTTTGAATCGCCTGAGAGGCATTTATATTGCTGCCCAGCAATTCTTGCAGTCGCTTAATTTCGGCGTCGATCCGACTATGTATGTGTCGCAACTTGGGGCGGCCCAAAAGCAGATGGTGGAAATCGCGCGCGCTGTCCACCACAAGGCCAAGGTCATTATCTTCGATGAGCCGACGGCGACACTGACGCCCGAGGAAAAACACCATTTCTTTTCGCTCGTGAACCGGCTGAAGCGTGAAGGGGTATCGATAATCTTTATCAGCCATGCTTTGGAAGAGGCTTTGGCGATTTCGGATCGCATCACCATCCTGCGGGATGGCCAGCATGTGATTACTGATGAGGCCCGAAATTTCGACCGCGACAAGATCATCTCGGCCATGGTCGGGCGGTCTCTGTCGGCCGAACTATATAGTCGGGATAAGTCAAGAAAAGCGCGCGCCTACGGCCAGAAAGTGCTTTCGGTGCAGAATCTCTCGATGGGGAAGATGGTGCGGAACACATCCTTTTCCGTCTACGCGGGTCAGATAACGGGTATTTTCGGCCTGATCGGTTCTGGTCGAACGGAGACAGCCAAGATCATTTCCGGTGTGGTGAAACGAGACTTTTTCTATGGCGGTGAGGTGCGCCTTGAAGGCAAGTCAGTGCGCTATCGGGTGCCGCGCCCGGCGGTGAAGGATGGCATCGTCTATGTAACCGAGGATCGCAAGATCGAGGGGTTCTTCGAGACCAAGTCGATTGCCGAAAATATTTACATGGGCCTTCTGTCTGCCGATCTCAATCGCGCAATGGTTGTGTCGCATAGCGAGATGATGAAACTCTCTAAAGAATGGACCCAGAAGTTGAATGTGAAGGCAATTGACGGCAATGCGCGGGTGATCGAGCTTTCCGGCGGCAACCAGCAGAAAGTGGTTATCGCCCGCTCGTTGGTGCAAAAGCCTAAATTGGTCATCTTCGATGAACCAACGCGCGGCGTGGATGTCGGCGCAATTGCCGAACTACATCAGGTCATTAACGAACTTGCGGATGCCGGGCTGGCTGTCGTGGTGATCTCTTCCTATCTGCCGGAAATCTTGAACCTGGCTGATCGCATTCTGGTTTCCCGTCAGGGCCGGGTGGTGGAGGAGTTCTCGACCGAGGACGCGACGGAAGAAAAGATCATGTACGCTGCGGTTCACTAAACGGATGAGCCGAATGAACGCATTCGGTCGTCACGTGAATGCGTGTTGCAATGCTGAGGAGGAAAATTCATGAAAATCCGGGCGGCTGTGCTTGAGCAAATCGGTCTTGAGCGTCCCTATGCCAAAACGCTTCCGCTCAAGGTGCAGGAAGTAGACCTTGAAGGCCCTGGGCCCGGTGAAGTATTGGTCAAAATGGCTGTTGCCGGTCTTTGCCATTCCGATCTCTCGGTGATCGACGGCAATCGCCCGCGACCGGTGCCGATGGTCCTCGGCCACGAGGCGTCGGGCATTGTGGAAGAAGTAGGCGAATACGTTGAAGATCTTCGCCCGGGCGATCATGTGGTCTTCGTCTTTGTGCCGAGCTGCGGTCATTGCTCTCCCTGTTCGGAAGGAAGGCCGGCTCTCTGCGAGCCGGGTGCAGTGTCCAACGGACGAGGGGACCTGTTGAGCGGTGCCACGCGTCTGTCTCGCGATGGCGAGAGAATTCATCATCATGTCGGCGTTTCGTCCTTTGCCGAATATGCGACGGTATCACGCCGCTCGTTGGTCAAGGTTGATCCAGAACTGCCGCTCGACGTGGCGGGTCTGATTGGTTGCGCAGTGCTGACGGGCGCAGGCGCCGTATTCAACACAGGCGAGGTCAAACCGGGGGGGACAACCGCAATTATTGGACTTGGCGGCGTCGGGCTTGCAGCGGTCATCGGTGCGGCAGCTGCGGGCGCTGAAACAATCATCGCCGTCGACCGGCTGGATTCTAAACTCGAATTCGCAAGGCAGCTTGGTGCAACACATGTGTTTAATGCGGATGACCCCGACGTCGTCGGCAAGGTCAAAGACGCAACCAAGGGCGGCGTGCAAGCAGCTCTCGAATTCGCCGGGTCTGTAAAGGCGCTGGAATTCGGATATGCCATAACGCGCCGCGGCGGAACGACGATCACGGCTGGTTTGCCCAATCCCAAGGCGATGCTGGCCCTTCCAGCCGTCACGCTTGTGGCCGAAGAGCGAACACTCAAAGGCAGCTATATCGGTTCCGGTGTGCCGTCACGCGATATACCGCGTTTTCTGGCGCTCTATAAGCGCGGCAAATTGCCGGTGGATCGGCTGCTCACCCATCGCCTGTCGCTGGATGAGATCAATGAGGGTTTCGACCGTCTCGCGGATGGTTCGGCAGCACGGCAGATTGTTGAGTTCAACTGATATCACGGAACCTGTTGGGTTGCCGTTCTGCGCGCAAAATTTCTATATCGTGGAGATGAAGATATGCCTAGAACAGAAGGCGTCAAGGAATTCCGTTGCTTTATCGATGGCGAATGGGTCGAGGCGGAATCGGGAGAAACCTTCGAATCCCATGATCCCTTTACCTCCAAAGTCTGGGCACGGATTCCAAAATGCGACGCGCGGGATGTTGATCTCGCGGTAGCGGCGGCCCGCCGCGCTTTCGATGGCGGTGAATGGTCAAAACTGACGGCAACGCAGCGCGGACACCTTCTGCGCCGTTTGGGCGATCTTATTGCACGCGACGCGGATCATCTGGCCTCGACCGAAGTGCAGGATAATGGAAAGCTCTATGCCGAAATGCGCGGGCAGGTCGGCTATATTC
>JAEXXS010000088.1 GCA_023451915.1 Pseudomonadota bacterium
GTGCGCTCGCGCACCCGCTGTTCGAGGATTTCTTTTTCCGAGCGAAGGGCCGTCTGCCCTTCGAACATGGTGCGGGCATAACGCTGGATGCGGCTGAAAAGCAGCAGTCCCAGCACCACCGCCGAGGCGAGCGCGACAATGGAAGTGGCCGTCATCCAGTAACGCATCCGGTTGATGCGCTCGTTGCGTTCGGCAAGCTGCTTTTCTTCCACATCGATGAAGTCCGACACCGTGGTGGAAAGCTGCTCCATCAAAGACTTGCCTTCGTTGCTGCGCATCCGTTCCATCGCAGCCGCGACGTTGCCCGACGAGGCAAGCTCCACCGTTTCACGCACATCAGCTTCTTCCCGCTCGATCAGGGCGCGTATCTGCTTCACCCGCGCATCCTGCAACGGATTGGGAACCGACAGGGCCTCCAGATCTTTCAAGGTTTGATCGACGGACATGACCGAGTTGCGATAGAGATCGAGATGCGCGTCGTCCAGCGTCAGAAGATAGCCGCGACGGCTCATCTCGATATTGTTGGCAAGCCGCGCAACCTTGTCGACCTGCTGACGCAAGGCATAATTGCGGGAAATATCGACAATCTGATGCGTAACGCTTGAGGACAGAAACAGCGTCATCACGGCAGAAAGCAGCACAAGTCCGAGCGAAACGATAACCGCAACCGGTTTCGGCGAAGACTGAAGCAGTTTCTGCAACAAGACTGATGGCAAAACGCGCCCCAATACAAATTGATGACCCACTTCTGATAGCAAATATCAGTGGCGGCTAACCTTCAAGTGTCTGGTGCAAAAAACTGTCCTTGCGAGCAAAAATAAACGCCGCCGGGCGACGGCGGCGGAGCGTAGAAGCCAAAATGGCACACAAGCTGCTCAAGCCCGAAGCAAGCACCGCCGGATCGGACACCCGGCGGCGGCACAAAGCTTCATGCAAAACTTCTCAACCGACGTGAGCACCGGAGCCCAGAAAATTGCTCGTTCCAAACCGGCATCAAGAAGAATGCAACTGTAGGGTTAGGCAAAACTTCTCAAGGTCACGCGGGATGAATCGGCATCGGGACCGTAATCGCCTTCGCCTTCAATCTTGAGAATTTCCTGAAGACGGGTCCGCGCCCGGCTGACACGGCTTTTGATCGTACCGACAGCGCAACCGCAAATCTCCGCCGCTTCTTCATAGGCAAAGCCTGACGCGCCGATCAAAATGATCGCTTCGCGCTGATCATCGGGCAGTTGCTCCAGCGCCGAACGGAAATCCTGCAAATCCAGCGTGCCATATTGCGAAGGATGCACGGCCAGCTGTTCGCTGAATACACCGTCCGTATCCTGCACTTCACGACCGCGCTTGCGCATCTGGGTGTAGAATTCATTGCGCAGGATGGTGAAGAGCCAGGCCTTCATATTGGTGCCCATCTCGAAGGTTTCCTGCTTGGCCCAGGCCTTCATGATCGTGTCCTGCACCAAATCGTCTGCCTTGTCGTGCTGGCCGATAAGCGACACGGCAAAAGCACGCAAGCTTGGGAGCGACGCCAGCAGCTCTCGGCGGAACTGCGCGCCTTGCGGGCCCTCCTGCGGGGCATTTCCATCAACCGACGGAACGGGTGCTCTGTCCACGCATACTCTCCTGTTCAGCCTGATCGAGTTTATCGAGAAGATCGAGAAAACGGTCCGGGATCGTCTCATCCTGAATCGAGGCGTATAACGCCTTGAGCTTCAATCCGACTTCACAATTGGGTCCTAATATGTCCTTCGGGACGCGCCGCGAATTCGCGACGCCATTCGTATGAAGGTTATCTTTATCTGTCATATTTTATCGTTCTAGGCGGTGAGCCCTGTCCTGTTTGTTACAAAGCTTCTGTTGGACGGGAAATGCGCCAGCCCTAAAAAAGTTCCCGGAATAATGCCGCCGGTTTGGAACTTTTTTCAAGCCGCTTCGTTTTAGTCCGTAATGCCGTCCACTTGCGTGATGATCGCGTTTGGCCAAAAGCCGGTCTAATCCGGTTGTTCCAACAGAATTCATGCAAACGTAAAACAAAGCGGCAGATGAGGAGTTCTATTACCATGACGTTATCGACGCGTATCGCGCCGCATCTTCCCTATCTTCGTCGTTTCTCGCGCGCCCTTACCGGTTCCCAGACATCCGGCGATGCTTACGTGGCTGCCGTGCTCGAAGCTCTGATCGCGGATTTGAGCATTTTCCCGGATACATCGTCGGACCGCATCGGGGTCTATCGCCTCTTCTGCGACCTTTATAAGACCGCATCGATCCGGGTGCCCGAACAATCTTCGGAAATCGGCTGGGAACAGCGGGCAAATCGAAATCTTGCGCATATTGCGCCCCTCCCCCGCCAAGCCTTCCTGCTAGTTGCCGTCGAAGGCTTCAACGACAAGGAAGCCGCGGAGGTTCTCAATGTCGACGATGCCGAACTGGGACGGCTTCTTTCCGCCGCATCGACGGAAATCTCCCGCCAGGTCGCAACCCGCCTGATGATTATCGAAGACGAACCGCTGATCGCCATGGATATCGAGCAGATGGTCGAAAGCCTCGGTCACGAGGTAGTCGGCATCGCCCGCACCAAGGACGAGGCGGTTGCGCTTTATGAAAAAGAAAAGCCACGAATGGTTCTGGCCGATATCCAGCTTGCGGATGGCAGTTCCGGCATCGACGCCGTCAACGAAATCCTGAAAGACGACACCATTCCCGTCATCTTCATCACGGCTTTTCCGGAACGCCTGCTTACCGGCGAACGTCCCGAGCCGACTTTCCTCGTGACCAAACCGTTCAATCCCGACATGGTGAAAGCCTTGATCAGTCAGGCATTGTTCTTTGAAGAGGCTTCTCAAGTCGCGGCCTGAAATTGGCCCGCTACATCAAGGTTCAGCTCTTATGATCGTCTCCGGGAAATGAAAAACTTTTCCCGGAGCGTCTTGCATGGACAGCCCTTGCAACTTTTAGGCAAGCCACAATTCAACCCTGAATAATTCAATTTTAAACGTCGGCAGGAACCGAATGCATAGCAAAGACGTTTATTCCTTATATACAATAGAGGAGATCGGATATGCTTTATTACGCGCTCGTATTTCTTGTCGTGGCTCTGGTCGCAGGTGCGCTGGGCTTTGGCGGCATTGCTGGTGCATCGGCGGGTATCGCCCAGATTTTGTTCTTCGTATTCCTCGCCTTGCTGGTCATTTCGCTGATAGCTTCGGCGATCCGCAAGGCCTGATAGACGCAAGAAAACCCCAGTTCAGAATTGGTCTGTTTTTGGCCGCAAACCGGCCTTACCGATATGACCGACAGAGTACCGTCGCGCGAGATCGCGCGGCGGTTTGTTTTCTGGAGAGAAAGCGGATTTACCATCGCGACCTTCAGCCCGTGCATGCCATCCGGCCCGATAGACAGCCATCGAGACTATAATGAGCGCATCACACCTGCCATTACGCGAAGCCGAACCGGATGCAGCCCGTCTACGCGCGCTGCTACGGGCGGTTCGTAATAGCAATGTCTGTGTGCTCTACCAGCGCCCTGATCTGATCTATGCCTGGGGCGAGAATCTGCCGGCCTATTGGCAGCAGAGCTGGAAAGTCGGCGGCACCGACGAAGATTTCATTGTATCCACGTCGCTCGCCAAGCTGAAAGCAGCCAAAGAAGCGGCGCTTGAAACCTTGACGGCGCAGAATGTCGAACTTTCGATCATGGATGGCAACAAGCTCCACTGGGTCGAACTGCATATCGATTGCGACCGCGACGCCAGCGGCAATCTGCTTGGACTGGTGACAACCGCGCTTGAAATCAGCGAGCTGAAACGCCGCGAGCAAGTGCTGAAAACGCTTTTGCGCGAAGTCAGCCACCGTTCCAAAAACATGCTGGCCATCGTTCAGAGCATCGCCAGCCAGACAGCACGGTTCACCGATACGATTGACGATTTTCTGCTGAAATTTCGGGGACGCATCCAGTCGCTCTCCTATTCGCAGGATCTGGTGACGGATTCCAACTGGCGCGGCGCGCTTTTCCGCGACCTTGTCCACTCGCAGGTCGAAAAATATATCGATGTCACCGACGAGCGGCTCAGTCTCGAAGGCGACAATCCCTATCTGTTCCCGGGCGCTGCCTTGCATGTCGGTCTGGCGCTGCACGAACTGGTGGTCAACGCCACATCGTTCGGCGGCCTTTCGATCCCCTATGGCCGTGTGGCGATTTCGGCGGAGGTCGTGCGCGGCGAAAACGAAGACGAGAAGCTGGTTTTTCGCTGGGAAGAAACCAATCCGGCTATGCCGGAGGTCTATCAGCACGATCCGCGCTTCGGCAGCGCTGTCCTTCAGCGTATTGTTCCGGCCTCCGTCAACGGGCAGGCGGAATACCGCATCGACGGCACCGGCGCTGTCTATTCGCTGACGATACCGGACGAACAGTTCGATTCCTGATTTCTGAAGAAAACGCGCGCTAGAGCGGTTCCGGTTAAAACGGAATCGTGGAACCGCTCTATCTATTTGTTTTACGCATTATCCTACGCAAAACCGCTACGCACTTTTGCTGGAAATGCTCTAAAATAAAAGCCGTCATGGATGAACCATGACGGCTTATTAAAAAGAGCGAAACGCCTGCCTGCTCAACGGTTAACCGTCTGCGCGGCGTTCACGCCGTCCACCCTTGTTGGGGGAGTTGGGGCGAACTATGAAGACCGTGTTGGGGGGCGGGGTCACGGTCTTCATGAATTAAAAACGCGAGCCGTGGAATTTGGTTCCGTCAGGATTTTATTTTTTTGCAATAAAGTTCGAGACGGTGATGAACGATCTCATAGCCGAGCGAGCGGGCGATTTCTTCCTGCAATTTTTCGATCTTGTCGGAGCGAAATTCAACGACCTCGCCGGAATCCATATCGATGATATGGTCGTGATGCGCGCCGCTTGCCTGTTCAAAGCGCGACGGTCCACCTGCAAAAGCATGACGATGGATCGCGCCGCGCTCTTCGAGCAGCTTCATGGTGCGGTAAACGGTCGAAAGCGAAATGCTGCTGTCGATCTCGACTGCCCTGCGGAAAATCTCCAGCGCATCTGGATGATCTTCCGTTTCAGTCAATATATTCAGGATGATCCGGCGCGGGCGCGTGATGCGAACCCCGGCCTGCCGCAATTCCTGTTCGTAATCGGGTTTTTTGTAACGTTCGCTCATGGGCTGATTATGCACCCTCACGCCGCCAGTTGCAAATTTTCGCAACTGGAATGCGTTCAATCTCCCCAATCCTTTTGTCTTCTATCAGAAATATGGCGGAGATCATTGGTACGCCCAAGGGGAATCGAACCCCTGTTTGCGCCGTGAGAGGGCGCCGTCCTAACCGCTAGACGATGGGCGCATAGGGTCTGTTGTTGGCTGATATAATCGCCCTTACAGAAAAGCGCAATCCGGGAATATAAAAAGGCGGCGCCGGGCCGCCCTTTTTGCATTGATAGACAGCGCGATCTTACTCGACGCTGCCGAGCTTGATGCGTCCGATCACGCGGGATTCGCGATAGTCATAAATGATGAGTTCGGTGCCGCCATCGGGCAAAAGCGTTTCCAGCGAAAGCTGATCGCCGGAGAGGCTCTGCGACAGGAGGCGCGTGCCGGGAACAAGGTTGATCTGCGACTCGATCAGCTTCGGCGGTTCCGGCTTCACAGGCTGAGCAGGCGCTTGACCTGGAATATCCGAGCGGGCTTCCTGCGTGGCAGGGGTTTCGGGCGCGCGATTGATCTTGTAGACAACGGCGACGAGCACGGCCATAAGACCGATCAGCATGACCCCGATGGAAACAGCCAGAAGCCGGATCATCTTGCGGCGCACACGTTCCATAGCCGGATCAAGCACAGGCTCGGACGGTTGTTCGTCCTGATAATAGCCCTGCTGATAGTCCTGATATCCTGAATCCTGCTGATTCTGGTATCGCGGATAGTGTGGATCCTGCATTAAATGACTCCGGTTCATGCACCCGTGGCGCGTGATAACGAAGGGAAGAGACAATTGAAAGAACTAATTGCCGACACTGATGCTGCGGGCAAAAGATTGGACCAATGGCTGGCCGCAGCATTAGGGCCGGAACTCTCCCGCAGTCGCG
>JAEXXS010000521.1 GCA_023451915.1 Pseudomonadota bacterium
CCTGGACGATTAGCCGCGATACCTCGCTCGGCCTTGATTTTCCGGGCGTGAACTATTTCGACGGTCAGGGCTTCATGATCAATTCGAAGAAGCTTTCCGGCATCAATTCGGCGCTTCAGCTTTCGGGTGCTTCGATTTGCGTTCAGGCCGGCACGACGACCGAACTGAACATGGCAGACTATTTCCGTTCCAATAAGATGGAATATAATCCGGTCGTCTTCGAAAAAGTCGATGAAGCCAATGCGGCCTACGATTCTGGCCGTTGCGACGCCTACACCACCGACCAGTCCGGTCTCTATGCAATTCGCCTGACGCTGGCCAATCCGGACGATCACGTCATCTTGCCGGAAATCATTTCCAAGGAGCCGCTCGGTCCCGCTGTTCGCCAGGGCGATTCCAAGTGGGCTGACGTCATCCGCTGGACGCATTTTGCGCTGCTGAACGCGGAAGAATTCGGGATCACCAAGGCGAATGTCGACGAGATGAAGAACTCCGACAATCCGGAAATCAAGCGTCTGCTCGGTACGGAAGCGGATACCAAGATTGGTAACGATCTGGGCCTGGACAATGACTGGGTGGTCAAGATCATCAAGGGCGTCGGCAATTACGGCGAACTGTTCGACCGTAATCTCGGTAGCGGCAGCCCGCTCAAGATCGCGCGCGGCCTCAACGCCCAGTGGACGAAGGGCGGCCTGCAATACGGCATGCCGATCCGCTAAGGGAGACGCTTTGGCTTTTGACATGAGGTTGGCAATGGCGCCTGCCTCATGTCGGATTTGGCAGCTCTTTATTTCGCTGAGAACAGGTTTTCCCGGGTTAGCGGGACTGGTCGGCAGCACAGGCATTTAAAACGGGGCGATTGCCAAAGAGCGCATAGCATTCCGCTGGCCAGACATACGGGCCCGTCGCAAAAAATAATGGTCCGGTCGCATTGTCGTTTCGAGAATTACGCTCCCGTTTGAGGGGCGTTGTTTCCGTTCCGAAAATTTTGCGCCAGACCAAAGGTACAGGAAACATATGGCTTCCTATTCTGCAACCGAACGCCATGATGGCGGTGGAACCTCACTTCTGTACGATCCGCGCGTTCGCGGCATCTTCTACCAGATTTTAGTGTTCGTCGCGGTCGTGGGCGCGATCTACTGGATCGTTGGAAACACGGTCACCAATCTTCAGCGCGCGAATATCGCGTCCGGCTTCGGCTTCCTGAAAGGCCGCGCTGGTTTCGATGTCAGCCAGACGCTGATTGCGTATAACAGCGATTCCACTTATGCCAGGGCCTTTCTGGTGGGGCTCGTCAATACGCTCTATGTTGCAGGCTTGGGCGTTATCACGGCCTCGATCATCGGCTTTCTTGTCGGTATCGGCCGTCTGTCGCGCAACTGGCTGATCCGTAAACTCTGCACTGTCTATGTGGAAGTGTTCCGCAACATCCCGCCGCTGCTGGTCATTTTCTTCTGGTATTTCGGCATTCTGTCCACCTTGCCGAACGTGCGCGAAAGCATCAGCGGACCATTGCACACCTATATCAACACGCGCGGTTTCTTCATGCCCGCACCGGTTTGGGGTGAGGGGGCGTGGCTGATACTGGCGGCACTTGCGCTGGGCATTGTTGCTTCGTTCGTGGTGGCGCGCTGGGCCAAGCGTCGGCAGATGGCAACCGGCCAGCCCTTCCATACGGTCCGCGTGGCAATAGCATTGATCATCGGTCTGCCGGTGCTTGCCTTCATCGCCACCGGTTTTCCGGTTTCCTTCGACGTTCCCAAACTCGGCACCTTCAACCTGACGGGCGGCGCGCAGATCAAGCCGGAGTTTCTGGCCCTGTTCCTCGCTTTGTCCTTCTATACGGCCTCGTTCATTGCCGAGACGGTGCGCGCGGGCATTCTGGGTGTTAGCAAAGGCCAGACGGAAGCGGCTTATGCGGTTGGCATGCGGCCCGGCCCGACCATGCGCCTGATCATCGTGCCGCAGGCGCTACGCATCATCATCCCGCCGCTGTCGAGCCAGTATCTGAATCTGATCAAAAACTCCTCGCTGGCAATTGCCATCGGCTATCCCGACCTTGTCGCTGTCGGCGGCACGGTTCTCAACCAGACCGGCCAGTCGGTGGAAGTCGTGGCGATCTGGATGGTGATTTATTTGGGCATCAGCCTGGTCACATCCGGCATCATGAACTGGTTCAATGCCAAAATGGCGCTGGTGGAGAGATGACCATGGAAAATGCCGATCTCCAATATATCCGCACGCAAATGGTCGATGGCGAAAAGCCGCCGCGTTCCGTACAGGGCTTTTCGCACTGGCTTCGCGTCAATCTCTTCGCGTCTCCCACCGATGCGGCGCTGACAGTCTTCGCGCTGTTTCTGCTGGTCTGGTTTCTGCCTTCGGCCATTCAGTGGCTCTTTATCAATGCGGTGTGGAGCGGAACCGACCGCACCGCCTGCCTGACCGTCGCGCAGGGCGGCGCACAGCCGGATGGCTGGTCGGGTGCGTGCTGGGCTTTCGTTCAGGCCAAGTATGAGCAGTTCATTTATGGCCGTTATCCGATTGATCAGCGCTGGCGGGTCAATCTCACGGCTCTGATCTTTGTCGTGCTTTTAGTGCCGCTTATGATACCGAAGGTGCCGCAGAAGGCGCTCAACGCCATTCTGTTCTTCTTCGTGTTCCCGTTCGTGGCTTTCTTTCTGCTGGTTGGCGGCTGGTTCGGCCTGCCATTCGTGGAAACACCGCTTTGGGGCGGTCTTCTGGTGACGCTGGTTCTGTCCTTCGTGGGCATTGCGGTCTCGTTGCCGCTCGGGATTTTGCTGGCGCTCGGCCGCCGGTCGCATCTGCCTGTCATCAAGACATTCAGCATCATTTTCATCGAAATGGTACGCGGTGTTCCGCTCGTGACGGTGCTTTTCATGGCAAGCGTCATGCTGCCGCTGTTTCTGCCACCGGGCGTTACCTTCGACAAATTGCTGCGCGCGCTGATCGGCGTGGCGCTGTTCGCATCGGCCTATATGGCGGAAGTGGTGCGCGGCGGACTTCAGGCGATCTCGCGCGGGCAATATGAAGGCGCGGATGCGCTGGGCCTCAGCTACTGGCAGAAGACGGGTCTCATCATCCTCCCGCAAGCGCTGAAACTGGTGATTCCCGGTATCGTGAATACCTTCATCGGGCTCTTCAAGGATACGAGCCTCGTCTACATCATCGGCATGTTTGATCTTCTGGGCATTGTGCGCCAGAGTTTCTCCGATGCCAATTGGGCTTCTCCACAGACGCCTGCTACCGGCCTCATCTTTGCGGGCTTCGTTTTCTGGATTTTCTGTTTCGCTATGTCGCGATACTCTATATTCATGGAACGACGGCTCGACACGGGTCACAAACGATAAAAAGAACAAAAGGGAATAATGGAATGAGTGCACAAAGCGCCCTCCCGCAATCAGAGCTCGGTGTCGAGGTTGACCGCTCGAAGATGCAGGTTTCCAAAACCGATGTCGCCATCGAAATCACCAATATGCATAAATGGTATGGTGAGTTTCATGTTCTGCGTGACATCAATCTGAAGGTGATGCGCGGTGAGCGTATCGTTGTGGCCGGTCCGTCGGGTTCCGGCAAATCAACGATGATCCGCTGCATCAACCGTCTGGAGGAACATCAGAAGGGTAAGATCGTCGTTGACGGTATTGAACTCACCAACGACTTGAAGAAGATCGATGAAGTGCGCCGTGAAGTCGGCATGGTGTTCCAGCACTTCAACCTCTTCCCGCATTTGACCATTCTGGAAAACTGCACGCTGGCCCCGATCTGGGTGCGCAAGATGCCAAAGAAGCAGGCGGAAGAAAT
>JAEXXS010000162.1 GCA_023451915.1 Pseudomonadota bacterium
CCAGAAGGCGCGGCGCATCCGGCTTGGCAAACAGACGCGACTCGAAATCGAGACCCGCCGACAGCCCCATATAGCTATGGCTCGGGCGGGCGAAACAATAGATGCAGCCATGCTCGCAGCCGCGATAAGGATTAATCGAACGGTCGAAGCTGATATCGGGGGAATCGTTGCGGGTGATGATGGTGCGCGGCTTTTCCACCTGCACATCGGTGTTGAAAGCGGGCAGCTCTTCCAGCGTCGTCCAGCCGTCGTCGAAATCCTCGCGCGTGGTCGGCTCGAAACGGCCGGTCGGGTTGATGCCCGCACCGCGTCCGCGCCGACGGCTGTGATCGATGCGCAGCCCCGCTTCGCCGACAAGCGCATTGGCATGCTCCGCACGGCCAGCGCCGAATGCGGCAATATCGGCCTGCTTGATGATATCTGCGTGCTGGATAGCTGCCATCTTCATCTCCCTGCGGAGCTTCAAAGCATGTCCCGCAGAGCGTCTGACGGCTTGCATGCGGAGCTGCTTCTGCTAATTGTCTGATGAATCTATTCCTAGCCGAAGAATGAGAACAAAGCAAGAACATACTGCGTTCCGCTGTCGCGGTCACGCGCTGTTGATATAAGAAGCGCCCATGCTGTCCGTAATCATCGAAACGCAAAATTCCGAAAAGCCTCTGGCTCACACCTTGTCGGCGCTTGTGCCTGCGGTGGTGGAGGGGCTGGTTCGGCGGGTTCTGGTGATTGACAACGGCTCATCGGATGAAACCGCATTGGTGGCCGTTGGCGCGGGATGTTCGTTCAGCGATGGTTCGGATCTGGAAGCAGCGTTAACCGCACTCCGCACGCCATGGGTGCTGGTTCTCGCGCCGGGAGCCATACCGCAGGAAGGCTGGGAAGAAATTGCGCGTCGCCATATCGAAGGCGAAGGCGGCCCGGCGCGGTTCACGCTGGCCGGAGAGGGCGGGCTCGGCAGGTTGAAGGCGGCCATGTTTGGCGGCGGGCCGACGCTTGATGCAGGGCTTCTGGTTCGGCTGGAGACGATCAAGCCATTGCTTTTGAGCGGAGTGGCTTTCGCGCAGCTGCCCCGCCAGTTGAAGCCGGTGCGCCTCAAGCATGGCATCCATCCGCCGGAACAGAATTGAAGCCCCAAAGTGAAAAAGGCGAAGCCGAAGCTTCGCCTTTTCGGTAGATAAAAGCTTTCGCCTATTTCTTGATTAGTTCCGGTAGCTCGAAGGCGAAGCGTCGCCAAAACGATGCGCAGAACCATCCTGATAGGACGAACCCGACGGGATCGTCGCGGTTGCGGTGTGGTCAACGGTCTGCGAAGCAACCGGAGTACGGTCGTTTGCATAAAGGTCGGCAGGTTCGCCAACATGCGGATTTTCTGCGAAAGCAGCACCGGCGCTAAGGGCAACGGCAACGGCAGCAAGAGCAAACTTTTTCATTTTTATATTCCTTTTGAATTGCCGCACGAACGACACCCAATGACTGGGGCCTGTTCGGGGCGTCCCGGATGGCCGAAATGCCATCCATGAGGGAGGGGGAAATTAGAGGAAGGCCGCGATTGCTTGGGAGGATTGCGGCCATGGGGGGCGTCAGCGGCAGGTTTGCGCGACGCCCTTTATGCGGTCAGGCTGAATTAGTTCTGATAGCTGGAAGGCGAAGCATCACCGAAACGGTTTGCAGAGCCATCCTGGTAGGCAGCGCCCGTGTGATCAGCTTTGATCGTGGCGGTCGCGGTGCGGTCAACGGTCTGTGCAGCAACCGGGGTGCGGTCATTTGCATAGAGGTTTTCAGGCTCGCCGACATAAGGGTTTTCAGCGAAGGCAGCGCCAGCGCTCAGAGCGAGGGCAGCAGCAGCAAGAACAATCTTTTTCATTTCCTATCTCCTTGGAAATTGGAGCGGCGTTTCTTTTCGTCGTTCCGATGCGTTTGAAATGGGTGACAGTGAGGAAAAGTTCCAGTCACGAAAATGTTTTATTAATCACACATTTGTGCTCGTTAATATTTGGAAACAATCAGAGATTGGAAAAATAAACGAATAAAATCAATATTTTGATTGATATACCAGCATTCACATGTCCGTTATATGACGGTTTTTGTTCATAAATCGCGAACAGAGTGTCCGTGTTTATTGTCCAATCAGAGTGAACAGTAGCTAGCTTCTGAATAGGATGTTATCGACTATTGAGGGGAATGGATTTCCACAAGCGGTTTGCGCGGATGACGCCACTCGAATCAGCGTGAAGCAGGAGAGGGAAGATGACGTGATCGTCAGGCTCAGGACGCGGTCGTGCGGGTTGCGATGACAAACCAGTCGGGCTTTTGGGTTCTTATGCGGGCCGCAGCTGTCTGCAAGGCGGCATCGTCGGCGAAGATCGCAAAACAGGTCGCGCCGGAGCCGGACATCTGGGCGTAAAGCGCATCGCAACTGCGCAGCAGCGCCAGCGTGTCGCCAATCTGCGGCGCAAGGCCAAGCGCTGGCGACAGAAGATCGTTGCGGGTGGCGTCAAGGTAATGGCAGAGGGATATCAGATCACCTCGGTCTGGCGGCAACAAGGCGGGATTGTCCCGCTTGTCGAGGGCGCGAAACACGTCGGGCGTGGCAAGCGCCGTGCCATCATTGACGAGCAGCAGCGGCAAGGCCGGAAGGTCCGCAACAGGTGCAAGATCTTCGCCGATGCCGCGCGCGGTCAATGGCGTGCCAAGTGCTGCGCCATGCAGGCACATGGGCAAATCAGCGCCGAGCGTCAGTCCGAGCGCGGCCAGTGTGTCGAAATCGAGTTGGAGATTCCAGAGCGTGTTGAGCGCGAGCAGGGTTGCTGCCGCATCGCTGGAACCGCCGCCAATGCCCGACGCTATGGGCAGGTTTTTCTCCAGATGAATGGCAACGGGCGGCAGATCGCCACCGGCACGCGCCCGTAATGCATCGCGCGCCTTGAGCACGAGATTGCCGCCATCGAGCGGGACAGAAGCGGCAAAAGGCCCGCTGACCGTGAAACGATCTTCCGGCGCGTCGGCAACCGTGATCATGTCGCCGAAGCGTGCAAAGACCACCAGCATGTCGAGCAGATGATAGCCATCGTCGCGCCGTCCGGTGACGTGCAGCGCGAGGTTGATTTTCGCCGGGGCAAGACGGGTAACAGACCGGCTGTCAGCAGGCCGGGCGCGCAACACGGTGTCGGTCATCGGGCTTTAAGCGGCTCAGTCTTTTTTGACGTAATATTCGCCGGTCTTCGGGTCCTGCACCAGCGTGCCATTGGCCCGGTTCTGCGCTTCCTTCTCGGCCTGACGAACGCGCTGCGACACGCGCGTGGCCTCGCGCTTGAACGAGCGGTAGCCATACCACGCGGCGATGATGATCAGCAGCAGAAAAATGAGCTGTGGCATGACCAAATTCCTTATGTGTCGGGTTGGGCGCGCGCTTACCGCGCCCTGTCATTTCTGACATCTTAGCACGGTAAACCGTGATGTTTCAAAGACCATACCGGCCCCAAAGCGCTTTTTCTTCGGCGACGGAAAGCAGGCCGTCGCCAAGATGGGCGGCAATTTCCGCCGGTTCCACGCCGGAAAGCACTGACGACAGCGCCATGCCGACGCCCGGAACCTTGCGGCCAAGCAGTCCGCGCTGGGGCTGGATCAACTGGAGCTCCACCTTGTCGCCATAGGTCTTGCGCAGGAAACTGCGCATGTCGCCAAGCCCGTCGATAAGGCCGAGTTGCAGGGCTGTCGTGCCGGTCCAGAACAGGCCGGTGAAAAGATCGGAGTCTTCGGCAAGCTTGCTGCCGCGCCGTTCCCTGACCATGTCGATGAAGGTTTCGTGGATTTCCAGTTGCAGCGATTTCAGCCGCTCGATGTCGGCTTTCTTTTCCGGCTGGAAAGGATCAAGCGTAACCTTGTTGCTGCCCGCCGTATAGACGCGCCGCTCGACGCCGATTTTCTTCAAGAGTTCTGGAAAGCCGAATGACGCCGACACCACGCCGATGGAGCCAACGATGGAGGAGGGGTCTGCGATGATTTCGTCACCGGCCAGCGCAATCATATAGCCGCCGGATGCGGCCACATCCTCAACGAAGATGAAAACCTTCTTCTGATGTTCCGAGGCGAGGTCGCGAATGCGGCGATAGATAAGGCGCGACTGCACCGGCGAGCCGCCGGGAGAGTTGAGCGAAATCGCCACGGCAGGCGCATGTTTGTTGCTGAAAGCTTTTTCCAACACGGCGGCGGTTGATGCCAGCGATAGCGACGGGCGAAGCGCTGAACCGCCGCTCATGATTGCGCCATGCAGGCGCACGACTGGAATTTCAATTGCGGCATTGCGAAAGCGGCGCGGAACAAGGCGCGTCAATAAACCGGGCAAGGCAAACTCCGAACTGGATCAACTGTTGAAAGCGAATGTAGGCAGCAATCTTGCAAATACAAAGAAAACCCTCCGAAAATTTGCATCTTCGGAGGGTGAATAGGATCATTTTTTCGTGGGCTTTGCCACGATCCGCAATAGCCCATAGCCGAATATGGCGGAGAGGGCGGAACCCGCCAGCACGCCGATTTTCGTTTCCGTCTGCATGAGATCGGATGGGAAGGACAAAAGCCCGATGAAGATGCTCATGGTAAAACCGATGCCGCATAATATGGCGACGCCATAAAGCTGGACCCAGCTCGCGCCCATCGGCTTTTGCGCAAGGCCGGTCTTAATGGCCAGCCACGCCGCGCCGAACACGCCAAGCTGCTTGCCCACGAAAAGCCCGAGCAGGATGCCCAGCGTCAGCGTGTCGCCAAATACCGAACCATCAAGGCCGCTAAACGAAATGCCCGCATTGGCAAAGCCGAAAATCGGCACGATGATGAAGGCAACCGGCTTTGCCAGCGCATGTTCGAGGATGTGGAGCGGCGAACTCATGTCGTCGGGCTTGCCGGGCGCGACTTTCAGCGGGATCATCAGCGCGGTCACGACACCGGCCACGGTGGCATGAACACCGGAATTGAGCACGAAGAACCACAAAATCGCGCCGCCGACCAGATAGGGCAAAAGCTTCATCACGCCCATGCGGTTCATCGCGAAAAGCGCAATCGCGGTAACGAAAGCCCCGCCCAGATAGGGCATCGAGATTTCCGCTGTATAGAAAATGGCGATGATGACCACAGCGGCCAGATCGTCGAGAATGGCGAGCGTCGCCAGAAAGACCTTGAGGCTCGACGGCACGCGCGAGCCGAGCAGCGACAGGACGCCGAGCGCAAAGGCGATATCGGTTGCCGAGGGCACTGCCCAGCCGCGCACCTTATCGGCGTCGTGAAAATTCAGCGCCGCGAAGATGATCGCAGGCAAGATCACGCCGCCTGCTGCGGCAATGCCCGGCAGCATCCGGTTTGGCCAGCTGGCAAGCTGCCCGTCGATGAATTCGCGCTTGATCTCCAGCCCGACAAGCAGGAAAAACACCGCCATCAAGGCGTCATTGATCCAGTGCGCGATGCTCAACGGGCCGATATAGACGTGAAGCGCATCGAAATAGATTTGCGAGAGCGGTGAATTGGCCACGATGAGCGCAAGCGCCGCCGCTGCCATCAGCACAAGGCCACCGGCAACCTCGCTATCCAGAAAGCGTCGCAGAACGGATACGGGGCGAGCGGAATTTGGACTGTGGTTCATCGGTCTCCTTAAAGAATCGATCAGGTGATTTGCGGCGCATCCACTTCGTAGAGCACGAGGTCGCGGTCGGTGATGCCGAGGGTCGGCCATGTCGAACGCCAAGCGGCAATGTGCCCGGAGGCAAAATGTTTGTCCAGCGAAGCCCGGTCCAGCCAAAGCTCTTTTACATGGATAAGGCCGGGATCGAGAATGTCAGTTGCATAGGAATATTCGATGCAGCCCGCCTCGGCGCGGCTTGCCTCGATCATGCGCTGCATGGCAGGCCGCGCTTCATTCAAATTCGCAGCAGGCAGCCGAACGGTTCCGACGATAAGCAGCACGGGTTT
>JAEXXS010000070.1 GCA_023451915.1 Pseudomonadota bacterium
ATTTCACGGAGGCGCTGGCGCACTATTTTGAAGCCCAAAAGGCCGACGTCAATCTCGTCTGGCATCCGGGCGGTCATGAACTGCGCCAGACGGAACTCGCCGCCGTTCAGGAATTCCTCGGCTGATATCAATCACCGCCATTCGCCAGGATGGCGGTGATTTGTTTATTCAGCCAACTCCAAATGTCGCACTTGATTTTATCAATATATATTATATGTAAGTGTATAGTGAATTTGGAGTTGCCTCATGAATATGGTCACTGACACCAGTATCGGGATGTCGCACCAGCAGATGGTCGATCGTGCAGGCGAAGTCGCTGAATTGCTGCGCACCCTTTCGCATCCGGCCCGTCTGATGCTGGCCTGCGCGCTCGCAGAAAAAGAATATTCGGTCGGTGAATTGGAGCAGGGGCTTGGCATTCGCCAGCCGACCTTGTCACAGCAGCTTGGTGTGCTGCGGGAATCCGGCATCGTCGAGACCCGGCGCGAAGCCAAGCAGATTTTCTATCACCTGACGGAAACCAAGGCGGCGCAACTCATAGAGGCGCTCTATGGCATATTCTGCAATGACGCGCCGAAGGGAGCCTTGTCATGATAATCTATATCCAGTCGCTGGCAGGGGGCATGCTGCTCGGTGCAGCGGCGATTTTTCTTCTGATTTTCAATGGTCGCATTGCCGGTATCAGCGGTATCGTCGGACGATTGCTGAACGGAAGCCAGGTCGCACTCAATGCGGCTTTCGTTCTTGGCCTCATTCTTGGGCCTGTGGTCTATGCCGTGCTTTTCGGAAGCTTCCCGGCAACAACCATCGCCGCATCCTGGGCGGTTATCATCGTTGCAGGTCTTCTGGTCGGGGTGGGAACGCGCATAGGCTCCGGCTGTACATCTGGCCATGGTATCCTCGGCATGGCACGCTTTTCCAAACGCTCGATTGCCGCGACGATCACCTTTCTGCTGACGGGTGTGGCGGCAGCAACCCTTGCGGGAGTTCTGCTATGAACAGATTTGCTTATTACCGTCTCGCGGCAGCGCTTTTCGCAGGCGCGCTATTCGGGTTCGGATTGTCCCTATCAGGCATGATCGACCCGTCACGCGTGCAGGGCTTTTTGAATATAGCAAGCGGTCACTGGGATCCCAGCCTTGCATTCGTGCTTGGTGGTGCTCTCCTGGTCGCCATTCCGGGTGTGATGCTTCAGCGCAAGCTGGCAAAGCCGGTGCTGGACGACAGTTTTCACCTGCCTGAAAAGACGCAGATCGACCGGCCTCTGCTGGTTGGCTCGGCGCTGTTCGGTCTTGGTTGGGGACTGGCCGGTTTCTGTCCGGGACCTGCGGTCTCGGCCTTGTCTATCGGCTTGCCGCAGGTCTGGTTATTTGTGGCTGCCATGGCGGCAGGCATGATCATTCACGACCACTTTTTGAAGGCTTATAAACCTCGGGCGATTACTAGACGCTGAACTTCGCTCGTGCCTTCATAAATCTGGCAGACGCGCACATCGCGATAGATGCGCTCAACCGGATAATCGGCAAGGTAGCCATAGCCGCCGTGAATCTGGATCGCGGCGGAACAGACCTCCTCCGCCATTTCCGACGCGACGAGCTTGGCCATCGAGGCTTCGGTCAGGCAGGGTTTGCCTGCTTCGCGCAAGGCGGCGGCGTGCAGAACCATCTGGCGGGCTGTTTCGATCTTGGTCGCCATATCGGCAAGGCGGAAGGCAACCGCCTGATGTTCTGCAATCGGCTTGCCGAAAGTGATGCGTTCCTTGGCATAGTCGCGGGCTGTCTCGAAAGCGGCCCGTGCCATGCCCACGGCTTGCGCGGCAATGCCGATACGCCCGCCTTCAAGATTGGCAAGCGCTATTTTATAGCCTTCGCCTTCTGCACCCAGCCTGTTTTCCACGGGCACGCGCATATTGGTGAAAGCCAGCGCGCAGGTGTCGGAGGAATGCTGGCCGAGCTTGTGTTCGACCGTCATGACTTCGTAGCCCGGCGTGTCGGTCGGCACGATAAAGGCTGAAATGCCCTTTTTGCCAGCCGCTGGGTCGGTAACGGCAAAGACAATCACCACGCTGCCATTCTTGCCGGAGGTGATGAATTGCTTGGAGCCATCGATCACATAATGATCGCCGTCGAGCCGCGCGCGGGTTTTCAAGGCCGACGCATCGGACCCCGCCTGCGGTTCCGTCAGCGCAAAGCCGCCGATCCATTCACCCGATGCCATTTTTGGCAGGAAGCGGCGCTTCTGGTCTTCCGTGCCGAAACGCAGGATTGGCGCGCAGCCGACCGAGGAATGCACGGAAACGATGGTGGAGCAGGCGCCGTCGCCCGCGGCGATTTCTTCCAGAGCCAGCGCATAAGCCACCATGCCGAGGTCGGAGCCGCCCCATTCTTCCGGCACCAGCATGCCGAGGAAGCCAAGTTCGCCCATTTCGGTCAGTTCGGCGCGCGGGAATGCATGTTCCCGGTCACGCTTTGCAGCCCCCGGCGCAAGACGCTCCTGCGCAAAATCGCGGACGGCGTCGCGGATCTGCTCCTGCGTATCGGTGAGAAGCATCACACGATCCTTTCAATGCCGATGGAGGTGGCTTCGCCGCCGCCAAGGCAGATGCCAGCCACGCCGCGCTTCAAGCCATGTGTTTCCAGTGCCGAAAGCAGCGTCACCAGAATACGTGCGCCGGAAGCGCCGATCGGATGGCCGAGCGCGCAAGCGCCGCCGTGAATATTGACCTTGTCATGCGGCAGATCGAGATCACGCATGGCCGCCATGGTGACGACGGCGAAAGCCTCATTGATCTCGAACAGATCGACATTCTTGAGGTCCCAGCCGATCTTCTCCGAAAGCTTGCTGATTGCGCCGATGGGCGCAGTCGCGAAAAGGTTCGGCTTGTCGGCAAAGGTTGCGTGACCGACGAGGACCGCGCGCGGCGTGAGGCCGCGCTTTTCCGCTTCCGAAGCGCGCATCAGCACGAGGGCCGCAGCGCCATCGGAAATCGACGAGGAATTAGCCGCCGTTACCGTACCGCCATCGCGGAAGGCTGGACGCAGCGAGGGGATCTTGTCGAGCTTCGCCTTGCCCGGCTGTTCGTCTATCGAGACCTGCACCTCGGCGCGACCGGATTTCACCGTCACAGGGGTAATCTCTGCTGCAAACAGACCGTCCTTGATGGCCTTCTGTGCGCGGGTCAGCGAGGCAATGGCGAATTCGTCCTGCGCTTCACGGGTGAATTGATAGGCTTCCGCGCAATCCTCCGCAAAAGTGCCCATCAGGCGGCCTTTGTCATAGGCGTCCTCGAGGCCGTCGAGGAACATATGATCCAGAATCTGGCCATGGCCCATGCGATAGCCGCCACGCGCCTTGGGCAGCAGGTAGGGCGCATTGGTCATGCTTTCCATGCCGCCCGAAACGATCACATCCGCCGAACCAGCCAGCAGAAGATCATGCGCCAGCATGGTGGCTTTCATGCCCGAACCGCACATTTTGTTGACGGTCGTGGCTCCAGTTGAAACGGGGAGACCGGCTTTGATCGAAGCCTGACGCGCCGGGGCTTGTCCCTGACCGGCAGGCAGGACGCAGCCCATGAACACTTCTTCGACGGCTTCCGGTGAAAGCCCTGCACCGGCCAGCGCGCCGCTGATCGCAGCAGCGCCGAGATCGGTCGCCTGTGCGCCGGAAAAGTCGCCCTGAAAACCGCCCATGGGCGTGCGGGTTGCACCGACAATGACAATAGGATCGCTGTTGGACATGATTATTCCTCGCTTCCTGATCTGGTTATTTCGCAGCCATGCGAAGCGCACCGTCGAGACGGATGACTTCGCCGTTGAGCATCTGGTTTTCCGCAATGTGGCGCACGAGCGCCGCATATTCCGCCGGGCGTCCGAGACGCGAGGGGAACGGCACCGATGCGCCGAGCGCGTCCTGCACGTCCTGCGGCATGCCTGCCATCATCGGCGTCTCGAAGATGCCGGGCGCAATCGTCATGACGCGGATGCCATGGCGCGCCAGTTCACGCGCCACCGGCAGGGTCATGGCCGCAACGCCGCCTTTTGAGGCGGAATAGGCCGCCTGTCCGATCTGGCCGTCAAAGGCGGCAACCGAGGCGGTGTTGATGATCAGCCCGCGTTCGCCGCCATCGCCCGGCTCATTCTTTGCCATGGCTTCGGCTGCCAGTCGCAGCATGTTGAATGTGCCGATCAGATTGATCGAAATGGTGCGCGCAAAACTGTCGAATTTGTGCGGACCCTCGCGGCCGAGCACCTTTTCGCCGGGCGCAACGCCTGCGCAATTGACGAGCGCGTCGATACGGCCAAAGGCCTTGAGCGCGGCGGCTATGGCGGCCTGTCCATCCGCTTCGTTCGTCACGTCGGTACGCTGGAAAATAGCGGCTGCGCCAAGCGCTTTTGCCGCCGCTTCACCGGCTGCAGCGTTGACATCGAGAAGGGCTGCCTTGCCGCCCGCTTCGACAACCATCTTGGCTACAGCTGCGCCGAGGCCCGAACCTGCGCCGGTGATCAGAAATACCCGATCTTGAATCTGCATAATTGTACCTCAGGCTTTTGTCTGTTGCTGTTTGTCGATTTCCGCCTTACGCAGCAGAAAGCGCTGGATTTTTCCGCTCGGCGTTTTCGGCAGTTCACTGACGAAATCGATTTCGCGCGGATAGGCATGGGCGGAAAGCCGCTTCTTCACATGTTGCGCCAGTTCTTCGGCAAGCGCGGGTGTGCCTTCGTGACCGGCTGCCAGAATGACGAATGCCTTGACGATTTCCGTGCGCTGCGGATCGGGAACGCCGACGACCGCCGCTTCATTGACGGCTGCATGTTCCAGAAGCGCGCTTTCAACGTCAAACGGTCCAATGCGATAACCGGACGAGGTGATGACGTCATCGGCACGGCCAATGAAGCTGACCGAACCGTCGTCTTCAAACTCCACCGTATCGCCGGTGCGGTAATAGCCGCCCGCGATGGCCGGTGTTTCCTGTTTGTAGTAGCCGGAAAACCAGAGGAGCGGCGATTTTGCGATATCGACGGCGAGGACACCGGGCTGGTTGGGGTCGAGTTCATTTCCGGCTTCATCCAGAACCGCCACCCGATAGCCCGGCATGGCATAGCCCGCCGAACCCTGACGCACCGGATGTTCGAGGCCGTGGTGGTTGTTGACCACCATGCCAAGTTCAGTCTGGCCGTAATGGTCGTGGATCGGCGCGCCGAGATTGGCATCGAACCAGCGGATCACTTCCGGATTGAGAGGCTCGCCCGCACTTGATACCACGCGCAGACGTCCCTTGATGCGCGCCGCTGCTTCCGGGCCTGCCGCCATCAGCAGGCGGAAAGCGGTTGGCGAACCGGCCAGACTGGTCACGCCCAGGCGTTCGATAATGTCGTAGGTGCTTTCGGCGTTGAAGCCGCCTTCGTAAAGCGTGGTGGCTTGCCCAAGTTGCAGCGGACCAGTCACCGCATAATAAAGCCCGTAAGCCCAGCCTGGATCGGCGATATTCCAGAAAATGTCGTCGGATCGCAGCCCCACGGCTTCGCGCATATAGGCACCAAAGGCGAGCAGCGCGAAAAGCGGAACGGGCACGCCTTTTGGCAGGCCAGCCGTGCCGGAGGTCGACATCATCATGAACAGGTCATCGCCCTTGCGCATCACGGGCGGGCAATCGCTGGAAGCGGCAGCAAGGGCCGCGCGGAAATCGATATCGCCTTCAGGCGCGGTCTCGCCGGGAGCGAGGATCGTTGTGACCTGCGGGCAAGGATCGACTTCATCCAGTTTGCTGCGATTGGCAATATTGGTCACGACCAGTTTCGCATCACTGGTCTTCAGGCGATGTTCGATGGCTTTCGGACCGAAAGCGGTGAAGAGCGGCTGATAGACTGCGCCGATACGCCATGCGCCGAGAATTGTGGCCACCAGTTCCGGCGTACGGGGCAGGAGACCGGCAACGACATCGCCAGCAACGACACCTGCATCTTTCAGCACATTGCCGACCTTTGCGGAGAGATCGCGCAGCTCTTCAAAGGTGAATTCGGTTAGCTGGCCATCGGCGGAAATCGCGCGCAGCGCTGTGCGGTTTTTATCGGCGTAACGGTCGCAGCATTCAATACAGGCATTGAGGCCGGTGTCGGGATGGCCCACAAGCTGTGTGATGGCCTGATCGAGTTCAAACTTTGCCACGGCGTCATCATAACGCACACGCTGCGTGAAAGCAGACGCTTCAGTCATTCCGGTATTCCTCCCAGACTAGTCA
>JAEXXS010000102.1 GCA_023451915.1 Pseudomonadota bacterium
CTTGCGGGGGCTATAATATGGCATCAATATTTGGCAGAAAATGCCAATAGTTTGGGTGCAATTGAAATCGGTGGCCAATGAAGCTCGATGAGATCGACAAGCGGATTTTGCGTGTGCTGCAACGCGACGGGCGCATCGCCAATAATGATCTGGCGCGGGAGGTGGGGCTGTCGCCGTCGCCTTGCCTCCGGCGGGTAAAGCTTTTGGAAGAGGCGGGCGTGATCGACCGCTACGTGGCGGTGCTTAATCCCGCCAAGATCGGCAAGGGACTGACCTTCTTCACCCGCATCCGGCTGGACAGGCAGGATGAGGAGACACTTCAGGATTTTGCGCGCGAGATATTGAAGCTGCCGCAGGTGCTGGAATGTTATTTCATGCTGGGCGATTACGATGCGATGATCCGCGTTGTGGCTAGTGACATTGAAGAATATCGCCGGTTTCAGTCGGAATATCTAAGCCGCATCAAGGGCGTGCAGAACCTCAAGACAGACGTGCCCAGCCAGACCGTCAAGCAGACCTCCGCGATGCCGCTTTAGGCCTACCTCACTTCAGATAGGCGCGTACCACATCTACAAGCTCGCCAGCGCCTTCGTCGCGCTCCTTCTGCGGCAGGTCACTATCGGCGACATGCATCAGGATGTGATCCTCGATCACCTCCGCCATCAACCCGTTCACCGCGCCGCGCACACCGGCAATCACTTGCATGACTTCAGAACAGCCCTTTTCCTCTTCAAGCATCCGCTCCACACCCTCAAGCTGGCCGCGAATGCGGCGCACGCGGTTGATAAGCTTCTGCTTTTCGCGGATGGTATGGGTCATGGCTGCTCCTGAATAGACGATCGGTCAGGCGGGGCGGGCTTCCACCTCCACCGTCACATGCGACAAATCGTGGATCGCTGCAAGCTTGTTGCGATAATAGGACGGCGCCTTTGGCGTGGCCGTGACAATCGACACGATGGCCCCGTGATGTCCCGGTCCAAGCTGCCAGACATGCAGGTCGGCAATTTCGCCGCCTTCCTTCGCAATGATTTCACTGATCTCTTCGGGCAGATCCTCGCCTTCAGGAATGTAATCGAGAAGCGTCGCGCCCGCATCGCGAACAAGACCCCAGGACCAACGCGCAATCACCAATGCACCGACAATGCCCATGGCCGGGTCGAGCCATAGCCAGCCGTAAAGGCTGCCGAGAAGAAGTGCGACAATCGCCAGAACCGAGGTCAGCGCGTCGGCTAGCACGTGGACATAAGCGGCGCGCAGGTTCTGGTCGTGGCCCTTTTCATGGTCATGCGCGTGTTCATGTCCGTGGTGGTGATGGGCGTGATCGTCCTTCAGCAACCATGCGCAGATGAGATTGACCGCGAGACCGACGCAGGCGACCAGAATGGCTTCATGGAAATCGATGGTGACCGGAGCACTGAAGCGTTGGAAGCTCTCCCAGCCGATGAGCAGTGCGATCAGGGCCAGAACAATGGCGCTGGCAAAGCCTGCCAGATCGCCGAGCTTGCCGGTGCCGAAGGTGAAACGCGGATTGTTTGCATGCTTGCGGGCATAGAGATAGGCCAGCGCTGCAATGAGCATCGCCGCCGCATGGGTGGACATGTGCCAGCCATCGGCAACCAGCGCCATGGACCCGTAAAGGTTTCCGGCAACAATCTCGATGACCATCATCGTGGCGGTAATGGCGATCACCATCCACGTGCGTCGCTCATTGCGCTGGTGGTTCTCGCCCAGAAACACATGCTCGTGCCGCGCTTCGAATTGGCGCCCGTGCAAATGCGAATATGGGTGCTCATGTGTATGAACATGATCGCCGTGTGGATGATGCGTGCTCATATCGCCGCCTCCTTATAAAATAGGGGGGTATACTATTTTTAGCATCGCGACAAGCGGCTGAATCGCAAGCTGCGAGCGATGTAACTTAATCTCGATCAGTTCGCGAAGCTTTCTGGCACACGAGAAAACGCCGAAAATCTGCACCTTTAGCGGTAGGCTCTACGCCTGTTTACCGAGGATTTCGTCCGTTTTGCCGGAATATTCCCCTGAGAATGATCAGCTATGATCGGGCCATCAACTTGGGGCAAAAAGATCGAAACAGCGCATTTCCACGCTGAAGCGCGGCACATTTGATGCGGGGGCGCGTCGTCACAGACAGATGGAGCGGAGGGATTTATGTCGACAGAACAACAAAACAGGCATTCACCACGCAACCGAGCGCGCCGCCATTTTCTCGGCGTGGCGGGTGCTGCCGCCGCAAGGGCCGCCGCGATTGGCGCTCTGGCGTCGTCGCTCACAACGCCCGCCCGCGCCCTGGGGACCAAATGGTGGGAGGATGGGGGCAGCGGCGGGAGCGGCGGCACCAATTGCCTTTTGAAAGGCACGCTGATTGAAACCATGAGCGGACCTGTTGCCGTGGAAAACCTCGCCGTTGGTGATCTCGTCGTGACCGCCAATTGCAAGGTCGTGCCAGTCAAATGGGTCGGCTGGCAACGCTACAGAAAGGGCGGGTCGGAATGGGGCGAAGACGTGATGCCGATCCGCATCGCACGTCACGCGCTCGATCGCATGACGCCGCGTCGCGATCTTTACCTGTCGCCCAATCATGCGCTTTTTATCGACGGCGTTTTGATCCGCGCCAAGGATTTGGTCAACGGGCGTTCCATTACCCGCATGGCGATGGAGCAATCCATCGATTACTACAATGTTCTGCTCGACAGCCATGAAGCGATATTCGCCGAAGGGGCTGCGGTGGAAACCTATCTGCTGCTTGGCGACAGCTATAAGAGCTTCCTGAATTTTGCCGAGTATCGAGAGCTTTATGCCGACGAACCGAACATTGTCATGCAGCCCTTCGCGCCGATCATGGGCTATGAGGGCGGACGCGAACATATGCGCGCATTGTTGTGTCTGAGCGGCATGTTGCCGATGCGCGATCTCGTGGAGGAGACCTATCAGCGTCTGGCGTTAAGGGCCGGAGAGCAAATCGTGTAAGGGGAGCGGCCTGCAAGAATGCTGGTCGAAGAAAGGCGAGGCGCCCATGAGACGCTCATGGGGCGCCTCGCCTCTATCTTATATGCGATCCATCAGCGCATACCATGACAGCGCGAGAAAGAGGAGCGGTGCGCGCAATGTGCGCCCGCCGGGGAAGGCTGGAATGCGCAGTTCTTCAAACAGTTTGAGCTTTTCGCGCTTGCCGGAAATGCTGTCGGCATAAAGCTTGCCCATGAAATTCGCCAGCATCACGCCATGGCCGGAATATCCGCCTGCCGAAATGACGCCTGGCATCACTTCGCGGACAAAAGGCTGGCGCGGCATGGTTATGCCGACCGAGCCGCCCCACCCATGGGTGATCTCGACATTGGCCAGTGCGGGATAGATTTCCGCGATCTGGCGGCGGATATGCGTGCTGATCTCACGCGGATTATCCGCCGTATAGGCTTCGCGACCGCCAAACAGCAATCGCCCATCTTTCGAACGGCGGAAATAACGGACCACAAAGCGGGAATCGTCGACGGATTCTCCGCCCGGTATCACCGGGCTGTCATCGCCCAGCGGCACGGTCGCGCCGATGAAGGAGCGGATCGGCATGACATGCGACGCGCTGATCGGCTCCAGCGTGCCGCCATAGGCATTGACGGCGATGAAGGCATTCTTCGCGACAATCGTGCCTTTTGTGGTCGCGACTTCCACGCGCCCGCTGGCCGTGCTTATCCCAGTTGCCTTGGTGTTTTCATAAAGCTTCGCGCCTGCCGCCTTTGCCGCCTTGGCGGTGCCGATGAGCAGCTTCAGCGGGTGTATGTGTCCGGTTCCCGCATCGTAGACCCCGCCGTAATAGCGGCTGGACCCCAGCAGGGCTGCCGTTTCATCGCGCCCGATGAAACGCAAATGCGGATAGTTGAAGCGGCTCTGCATCAGTTCCGCATGGCGCTCATATTGCTTGAGATAGCGCGGCTTGTGCACCACGGAGATTTGCCCGGGCACATAGTCCATGTCGATCTGGTGTTCGCTCGCGAAGGCCAGCAGATAGGCTTTCGCCTCTTCTGCAACGTCAAACAGGGCCTTGGCGCGCTCATAACCATATTCGGCTTCAAGGTCTTCCGCCCACGTGCGCTGGCCGGTGCCGAACTGGCCGCCATTGCGCCCCGATGCGCCATCGCCGAAATGCTCGGCCTCGATCAAAACCACATCCGCGCCCTGTTTCGCCAGATGATAGGCGGCGGAAAGCCCCGTATAGCCGCCGCCGATGATGACGACATCGGCCTGCCGCGAACCGTCAAGTTCGGGATATTCAGGCCGCTCCGGCACACTCGCTTCGTACCA
>JAEXXS010000173.1 GCA_023451915.1 Pseudomonadota bacterium
GGCGGTCGATGGCTTCCATGTCGGTGATGTCGAGAGGCACCAATGTCGCGCTGCCGCCGAGCTTGCGAATATCGTCGTCCAGTTCTTCAAGGCCGCCGACAGTGCGCGCCACGGCAATCACATGCGCGCCGCGTTTCGCCAGTTCCAGCGATAGAAAATAGCCAATGCCGCGCGATGCGCCCGTTACCAAGGCCAGCCGGCCTGTAAGGTCGCCCATAAGGTCGATTGTCATTCCGTCCCCAATGACTTTTATGTGAAGGATTGGAGCGGCCCGCAGGCCGCCCCGTTCGCGAATATGCGTCAGCCGTTGCTGGCCAGCAGCGACAGCGTGTGGATGTTGCTTTCGCCTTCTTGATCGAGAAGGCGGGTCGGGTAGTCACCCGTGAAATAGTGATCCGTGAAGGCAGGCGCCTTTGGATCACGCGGCTTGCCGCCGACTGCCTTGTAAAGGCCGTCGATAGACAGGAAGGCCAGCGAATCCGCACCGATATAACGGCACATGGAATCCAGATCTTCATGCTGGTTGGCGAGGAGCTTGTCGGCATGCGGCGTGTCGATGCCGTAGAAATCCGGATGATAGATCATCGGGCTTGCCACGCGCATATGCACTTCCCTGGCGCCTGCGTCGCGCATCATTTGCACGATCTTGACCGAGGTGGTGCCGCGCACGATGGAATCATCCACCAGCACAACGCGCTTGCCTTCGATCATGGCGCGATTGGCCGAATGTTTCAGCTTCACGCCCAAAGCGCGAATCTGCTGGGTCGGCTCGATGAAGGTGCGGCCGACATAGTGGTTGCGGATGATGCCATATTCGAACGGGATGCCGCTTGCCTGCGCAAAGCCGAGCGCCGCAGGCGTACCGCCATCCGGCACCGGCACGATCACATCGGCTTCGACACCGGCCTCACCGGCCAGTTCGACGCCCATATTCTTGCGCGCCACATAGACGCTGCGTCCGCCGACGACCGAATCCGGACGGGCGAAATAGACATATTCGAACAGGCAAAGACGTTCCGGCTGCGGGTTTTCCGCCTTGATGGACTGGGTGGTGATCGAGCCGTCCTGCTGGATTTCGCAGACGATCACTTCGCCGTTTTCGACGTCGCGAATGTATTTCGCGCCGATAATGTCGAGGGCGCAGGTTTCCGAGCAGAAGATCGGCTTGCCATCCAGTTCGCCCATGACGAGCGGACGGATGCCGATCGGATCGCGCGCGGCGATCAGCTTGGTGCGGGTCAGCGCCAGCATGGCGTAGCCGCCTTCAACCTGACGGATCGCATCCACGAAGCGGTCCGAAGACGAGGGGAAACGCGAACGGGCGATCATATGCAAAACGACTTCCGTATCAGATGTCGCCTGGAAGATCGCGCCCGAAGCGATCAGCTGCTTGCGCAGCGAAATGCCGTTGGTGAAATTGCCGTTATGGGCAATGGCAATGCCGCCGACTTCCAGTTCCGCGAAAAGCGGCTGCACATTGCGCAGGATCGTTTCGCCGGTGGTGGAATAGCGCACATGGCCAATGGCGCGGTCGCCGGGCAGGCGGTTCAGCGTGGCGGCGTCGGTGAAATGGTCCCCGACGAGGCCCATATGACGCTCGGAGTGGAAGCGGCGATTGTGGTACGAGACGATACCGGCGGCTTCCTGACCGCGATGCTGAAGGGCGTGCAGACCGAGCGCTGTCAGCGCTGCGGCGTCTTCATGACCCAAAATGCCGAATACACCACATTCTTCATGCAGGGTGTCGTCATCCAGCATAAAGGAAGTCTCATCATGCGACTGTTGGAACATTGTCCGCAAGGCCTTTCGATTGCGGGTTGTTAAAAACAACATTTACATGAAAGGGCGCCTTTTTGAAAGCGATCCCTTGAACCCGCGTCAGTTAAGCTGATCATATAGGCCTTTATTGGGCCCAAAAACAGATGAAACCGGCACAAGCCGGTTTCAATTTTTTAAATCAGTTGCTGCTTATTGCTGCGCTGGCGCGTCATCCGGCACAGGCGCTTCTTCCTGGTCGCCGGTCGCCGGTGCATTGCGCTGCGGCTTCAGCTTTTCGACCATCGATTCCGGGTCAGCAGGCAGGAGATTGCGCAGCTGCTCGCCGAAGGAATCGAGCATCGGCTTCGATTTGGCGTTGGTCACCCAGGCCGGCTGATTTTCCGGCACCAGCCAGTTGAAGAACAGCATGGCGACAACAACGAGAAGCACGCCGCGGGCCGCACCGAACAGGAAGCCAAGCGTCCGGTCGAGCGCGCCGATGCGGCTGTCGATGATGAAATCCGCGATCTTCATGGTGATCAGCGAAACGATGATCAGCACCACGAGGAACACCGCGGCCATAGCGGCGATCATGGCCAGCGTGTCGTTGTTGATATAGGGCTTTATATAGGGCAGCACCGGCTTATAGAATAGAAACGCCGCAGCTGCCGCCGCAGCCCAGGATACGAGCGACAGTACTTCGCGGGAAAAACCGCGCACCATCGCCAGAACTGCTGATACCAGCGTTATCCCGAGTAGAATTCCATCAAGCATGGTTATGGGCATTCTGGCCTGTCCTTAGTTTTTCGCGCAAGCGTTCCGGTGCGCAGGGCAGTCAAAGACGCGGAAGCTTAACATCGGAAGGTTGACAGAATCTTCCCGCGTTAAGCCCCTGAATTATTACTTCTTTCCGGCGCCCGATGCTGCAATGCGCGCAACGAGGTCGGGCAGGGCGGCTGTCTCCATGAGACGGAAGCTGCGATCTTTCCACAGTTCGCCGCTGCCGCTTGGTACTTCCGCCTGCCGGAAGCCGAGTTTCTCCGCTTCCTTCAATCTCTGTACTGCATGCGTTACCGCACGAACAGCACCGGAAAGGCTGATTTCGCCGAAATAAACACAATCTGGCGGAAGGGCAATAC
>JAEXXS010000337.1 GCA_023451915.1 Pseudomonadota bacterium
CCGTCCCGGCTGGGGCGCGCGATGGAGCACGGTCTGGCCATGAAAGCCGACGACGCCGATGTCAGCCATGATCAGCCCGCTTTCTTCCACCAGCGCGCGCACAGCTGCCGATTGCGCGCGGGTCAGGGCATCTTCCGCCTCGGCAAAAATCGCCGGTTCCGGGCCTTCAAAATTCCAGACACGCGCTTCGGCCTGCGCCTGCTGCAACAGTTCCAGAATCCCATCCGGATAAGGCTTCAGCGCATAGCTGCCGAATATATCGACTGTTTCGCCGTCGGTTTTCAAAAGCGCGACGTCGATATTTCCATCGAGAACAGTGCCGGTCATCAGACCCACGGCCCAGATTGGCTGCATAAAGCCCTCCACATTCCTGGATTTCAGAGAAAGTGTTAGTGCAATTCGGCGTTAAAAGGAAATACCAGATAAATGCCCGAACAAAAACAAAGAGCGGCTTCGGCATGTCTGCCAAAACCGCACTTTGATACAATCCAGACCGTATGGCTCAGGCGCTGACGCGCATCCCCTTTTCCGGCTCGAAAACGTGGCTTGTCGGCGGATCGATGGCAATCGGCAGCACGTCGCCCGGGCGCACGGTCAGGCGTTCGCGGAACAGGCAGGTGATCGGCTGTGTGCCGAGCTTGCCCATCACCATGATTTCCGAACCGGTCGGCTCGACGATTTCAGCGACAACTGGGACGCCGCCTTCGGCGATCTTCATATGCTCGGGACGCACGCCATAGACGGCCTTGCCCGACAGGCTTGCATAATCGCCTTGCGGCAGCGGCAGACGGAAGCCGCCATCCGCCACGAACGAGCCTTCCTCAATCTTGCCATTGATGAAATTCATCGATGGCGAGCCGATAAAGCCCGCAACGAACATATTGGCGGGACGATCATAAAGATCGAGCGGCGCGCCGATCTGCTCCACAAGGCCGTCGCGCATCACCACGATCTTGTCCGCCATGGTCATGGCTTCGATCTGGTCATGGGTCACGTAGATGGTCGTGGTCTTCAGGCGCTGATGCAGGCCCTTGATCTCACCGCGCATCTGCACGCGCAGCTTGGCATCGAGGTTGGAGAGCGGTTCGTCGAACAGGAAGACCTGCGGATCGCGCACAATGGCGCGGCCCATGGCCACGCGCTGGCGCTGACCGCCGGAGAGCTGGCGCGGAAACCGGTCGAGCAGCTTGTTGAGGCCGAGAATTTCAGCGGCGCGGGCGACGCGGTTTTCCCGCTCTTCCTTCGGCGCGTTTTTAAGCATCAGCGCAAAGCCCATATTGTCGGCGACCGTCATATGCGGATAAAGCGCATAGTTCTGGAACACCATGGCGATATCGCGTTCCTTGGCGCGCAGGTCGTTGACCACGCGCGGACCGATAGCGATCTCGCCGTCGCTGATTTCCTCAAGTCCTGCGATCATGCGCAGAAGCGTGGACTTGCCGCAGCCCGAAGGACCGACGAGCACGACGAATTCGCCATCTTCGATATCGACCGACACGCCGTGCAGGACACCGACATTGCCATATTTCTTGATTGCATTACGGATGGATACTGATGCCATCTTGAACCTCGAATTCTAAAAGTGATCGCCCTTAGCCGCCCTTGACGGCACCAGCTGTCAGACCGGCGACGATCTGGCGCTGTGCGAAGACGGTGAGCAAAAGAACAGGCAGCGTGACCACAAGTGCGGCAGCAGCGAGCGGACCCCAACTCACCTGTTCGAAGGACAGCATATTGTAGACCGCGACCGGCAGCGTGCGCGTTTCGCGGCTTGCGAGCACGATCCCGAACACGAAATTGTTCCACGAAAAGATCACCGCCAAAATGAGCGACACCACGATGCCGGGCTTGGCAATGGGCAGCGCCACCTTGAGAAACACCTGCAACGAGGACGCACCGTCGATCATGGCCGCTTCTTCCAGTTCCATCGGCGTCGTTTCGAAATAGCCGATCATGATCCAGATCACGATTGGGACTGTAACGACCAGATGGATGATGATCTGCGGCCAAAGCGTGCCGAGCAGGCCCAATGTCTGGAACAGAAGGAACAGCGGGATCAGATAGGACAAACCCGGCGTCATGCGGGCGATCATAATGACAATCGCCGATTTATGCGCCTTAAGCCGGGCTATCCCGTAGCCCGCCGGAACACCGACCAGAAGGGCGAGCAGCGTCGCCATGCCGGTCACCAGAAGGCTGTTCCAGAAATACAGCAGAAAATCATTGGCTTCGAAAATCTGCGTGTAGTTCGACCAGGCGAAACGTTCCGGGATCAGGATGGGCGGATAAGCGCCATTGTCGATTTCGTATTTCAGCGAAAGCGACAGCATCCAGATGAAGAAGAAAAGCGCCGGCGAAACGATGATGAAGACGAGAAGCGCAGTGCCGAGCTTCGACAGAATTGACTTGCGTGCCATAAGCCGGTCCTCAAGCGTTCCATTTGGTCCGCTGACGCAGCGCCAGCAGGATCATGGACATGGCGATAATGACGATGAAGAACACCACGGCAATCGCCGAAGCATATCCGATATCGTAATAGGAAAACGCCACATTATAGAGATAGATGTTGATGGTTTCCGACGCCGTGCCGGGTCCGCCCTGCGTCATCGCATAGATGATGTCGAAGCTTTTCAGCGCATCGATCGAGCGGATGATCACGGCCACCATGATGAAAGGCAGGATCATCGGAAGCGTGATGTAACGGAATTTCTGCCAGCCATTCGCACCGTCGATTTCAGCGCTTTCAAACGGATCGCGCGGCATGGAGGCAAGGCCGCCCAGCACGATCAGCATGACCAGCGGCGTCCATTGCCATGTCTCGACAGCAACCAGCGACGGAATGACGGTGTTCTGGTTGAAAATCCATTCCTGCGGGCCGATGCCGACCAGGGACAGGACATAGTTCAGCACACCGAGCTGCGGGTGATACATCATCGTCCAGACCAGCGCGACCGCCACTGGCGTCGCCATCATCGGCATGACGAAGATGCCGCGCAACAGGCCGCGCATCGGCAGCTTGCTGTCGAAGATCAGAGCGGCAATCGTACCGAGCACCATGGGCGCCACCACGGACAGGACCGTATAGACAGCCGTGTGCCACATGGAATCCCAGAAGCGGGCATCGCCTGCCAGACGAATGTAATTCTCGAAGCCGACAAAGCTGATGCCGCCCCCGAGCTGCCATTGATTGGCGCTCATCCAGAGGGTGAACAGCCAGGGAAAGACGATCACCGCCCCGACGGTGATCAAGGCGGGAAGCACGAACGGCCAATAGCTCGGTTTCAGCCGGCTTTTGCCAGCTTTACCACCGGCACCGGTTGTGGAAGCCGCCCTTGCGGCGACCTCCCCATTCATGCTCTTTGTTGCTCCTGTCGGGGCGGCAGATGTCATTTTCCTTCGCTCCGTGCGAGGACCGGACGGAATTCTTCCGTCGCGCGCTTCATTTCAGCTTCCGCTTCGGCACCATTC
>JAEXXS010000431.1 GCA_023451915.1 Pseudomonadota bacterium
CCGGGAATGCGCTGACATCCGTGCAATAGACCACATTGCCGATGCGGAAGCCGAGCGACTCGATATCGCCGTGGATCTGCCGGAACGGCTCGAACCGGATCTCGCCGCCTGCACCATCAATGGTGAAGGGTGTTTCGGCTGCAATATCATGCATGCTCAGGATCGGCGGATAGCTTGAGCCTGCCGGTGTCTCGAAACAATAGCCAAAGGCGTCGTAAAGCCTGTTACGCGTGAAGCGGTTGGCATAGACGTCCATCAGGCGACGATTATCCACCACATAGGTGCGCAGATCATCGATCCCGTGAATATGGTCAGCATGGGGATGCGTATAGACAGCTGCATCCAGCGCATGCACGCTGGCATTGATCATCTGGGTGCGGAAATCCGGCCCCGTATCGATCACCACCGTCGTGTGATTACCGCTCTCATTGAAGCGCTCCACCAGCAGGGAGGTACGCGTGCGCCGGTTCTTCGGATTTTGCGGATCGCATTTCCCCCAATCGCCATTGACGCGCGGCACGCCGGGCGACGAACCGCAGCCCAGAATCGTAAATCGCAGGCAATTTCGGGGAGAAGTCACGCTCAAACTTCCTCTGAAGGCCGGGGCATCTTGGAGAAGAGCCTGAACACGTTGTCGCTCGTGATACGGGCAACTTCTTCCTTGCTCACGCCAATCGTTTCGGCCAGCATGGCTGCCGTGTGCTGCACGAAAGACGGCTCGTTGCGCTTGCCGCGATGCGGCAGAGGTGCAAGAAATGGCGCATCCGTTTCCACCAGCAGGCGGTCACGCGGAACAATGGTCGCGATTTCGCGGATTTCCGGCGAGTTCTTGAAAGTCAAAATGCCGGAAAAGGAAACATAGCCGCCCAGTTCAATGCCTTTTTCCGCCAATGCCCGACCGGAAGAAAAGCAGTGGAGGATGAAAGGGAAAGCGCCCTTGGCCGTTTCCTGTTCCAGAATTTCGGCCATGTCGTCATCTGCGCTGCGCGCATGGATTACCAATGGCAGCTGTGTGCGGCGTGCGGCCTCGATGTGAACGAGAAAACCCTGACGCTGCGCTTCCGGCGGGGCGTAGTCGTAGTGATAATCAAGACCCGCCTCGCCTATGGCGACAACCTTCGGATGCTCCGCAAGGCGCACCAGATCGTCCGCCGTGATATCCAGTTCTTCATGCGCATTGTTCGGATGGGTCCCAACCGAGCAATAGACGGACTCATAGGTTTCCGCGATAGCGCGGATCGTATCGAATTTGCGAACGCGCGTGGAAATCGTCACCATGCGCTTGATCCCGGCGTCGAGCGCGCGCTGTACAACGGCATCGCGCTCCGGCTCGAAATCGGCAAAGTCGAGGTGACAATGGCTATCGACAAGCATCATCGCACTCAATTCTGCTCTTCTGTTTCCACATAGCGCGGGAAAACCGGCTGCGGCGCTGGCAGATCGGCGCCGCCGACAAGCTTACTTGCCGCCACGTCAGTAAACTGACGCTTGTCTGCCGGGACCGCCAGAATATCGAGCAGCTTTTCCGCCGACTGCGGGATGAAAGGCTGCACCATGATGCCCACACGGCGAATGACTTCGGCTGTCACATAAAGCACGGTGCCCATGCGCGCCGGATCGGTCTTGCGCAGCGCCCAAGGCTCCTGCCCTGCAAAATAACGGTTGGCTTCCGCCACAACGGCAAAGATCGCGCCGAGCGCCAGATGCAGCGCCTGATCATCCATGGCTTTACGCGCCGTTTCCAACGCCGCATCGGCCTGATCGAGAATGGCCTTGTCGGCATCCGAGAATTCACCGGGCTGCGGAACTTTGCCTTCGCAATTCTTCGCGATCATAGACAGCGAACGCTGCGCCAGATTGCCGAGGTCATTGGCGAGATCGGCATTGGTGCGGTTGACGATGGCGTCATGGCTGTAGCTGCCGTCCTGACCAAACGGCACTTCACGCATCAGGAAGTAGCGCAGCTGATCCAGCCCGTAACGTTCCACCAGACCGAACGGATCGATGACGTTGCCGAGCGACTTCGACATTTTCTCGCCGCGGTTGAACAGGAATCCGTGGGCAAAAACGCGCTTCGGCAAAGGAATACCCGCCGACATCAGGAATGCAGGCCAGTAGACAGCGTGGAAGCGCGAAATATCCTTGCCGATGATATGCGCATCGGCTGGCCAATAGGCCCACTTGTCGCTCGTCGTGTCGGGATAACCAAGGGCGGTAATGTAGTTAGTCAGCGCATCGACCCAGACATACATCACGTGCTTTTCGTCACCCGGCACCGGAATGCCCCAATCAAACGTGGTACGCGAAATCGACAGGTCCTTCAGACCGGACTTCACGAAGCTCACGATTTCATTGCGGCGCTCGGCGGGCATGATGAAGCTCGGGTTCTTTTCATAAAGCTCGAGCAGCTTGTCCTGATATTGCGAGAGACGGAAGAAATAGCTTTCCTCTTCAACCCACTCGACAGGCGTGCCTTGTGGTCCGTAGCGAACATTATCCGCGCGGACTTCGGTTTCTTCCTCGCCGTAGTAAGCTTCGTCACGAACCGAGTACCAGCCCGCATAGCCGCCCTTGTAGATGTCGCCATTGGCGGCCATTGCCTGCCAGATGGCCTGGCTGGCCTTGTAGTGGCGCTCTTCTGAGGTGCGGATATAGTCGTCGTTCGAGCTGTTCAACACCTCGGCCATGCGGCGGAAAGCTTCGGTATTGCGGTCTGCAAGCTCACGAGGCGTGATGCCTTCCTTGCGCGCGCTTTGCAGCATCTTGATACCATGCTCGTCCGTACCGGTCAGGAAATGCACATCCTTGCCGTTCAGGCGCTGAAAACGCGCCATCGCGTCGGTTGCGATCA
>JAEXXS010000249.1 GCA_023451915.1 Pseudomonadota bacterium
ATCAACTGTCATCGTCCTGTCATTGGCAGGGGGTATTAATTTTGATATTGTATGGTTGTCTAGATAAATAGACAAATATGCGAAACAAGTCAACGGAATTGAAACAGGGCGGAAAAGCTCATGCAAACGACAGAGCCCAAGGCAGACAATGGCGCTGCTGCCGGTAGGGTCCACGCCTCGGCCAGCAATGACAAATCTGGAAACGGCAAGACGCTTGATGCGATGCAGACTGCACGTCAGGCCAGCATGGCAACGCTCGCGCAAGCAAGCGGCGAAGAGCTGAAAGCTTTCTGGCAGGAATGGTCGAACAAGCCCGATTTCGAAATTCTCCGCGGTCCGGAAACCGGACTGGTGATGCTGCGCGGCCGTATCGGCGGCGGCGGTGCGCCTTTCAATGTCGGCGAGGCGACGGTGACGCGCGCCACGGTGCGTCTGGGCGATGGTTCGGTCGGGCATTCCTATGCGCTCGGTCGCGATCAGGAAAAGGCGCGGCTGGCCGCTCTGTTCGATGCGCTATGGACGGATGAGGCGCGCCGCAACGCTGTGGAACGTCAGGTCCTCGACGTCTTGCGTAACCGACTTGAGCAGGCCGACGCAAAGCTGCGCAGCGAAGCCGCCGCCACCAAAGTTGATTTCTTCACCATGGTTCGGGGAGACAATTGATGCTTCATTCTTCGCCCCATTCATCGCCAGCCTTTGAAGGCGGTCTGGCTAATCCTGTCACGGATGCCCAATCGGCCTTTCATGCGGTCATGCATGCGATGGCCAATCCAGGTCGCTTTTATGCTCTGGCTCGTGCAGCCACGCCGCCGCTGCCGCTGACACCGGAACTCGGCGTCATTTCAGCCACTTTGCTCGACCACGATGCTACCGTCTGGTGCGACCGCGCCATTGCAGCCAATGCCGACGCCACAGCCTGGCTGACCTTTCAGACCGGCGCGCCGCAGGTGGACGGCCCGTCTTCTGCGCAATTCGCATTGGTTACAGATACTTCGCTGTTGCCGTCATTGGCCAATTTCTCGCAAGGCGAGCCGGAGTTTCCTGATCGTTCGACGACCGTGGTTCTGGCAGTCAAGTCGTTTGAAGGCGGGCAGGGCCTTGTTCTGAAAGGTCCGGGCATTGACGGTGAACGGGACGTTCACATCAACGGTCTTCCGCAGGACTTCATTGCGCAATGGCGCGACAACGCTGCGCAATATCCGCTCGGCGTCGATCTGGTTCTGGTCTGCGACGGCGCGGTCATCGCATTTCCGCGCACCACGCGCATTGCACAGCATGATCCCGAAAAGTGGGAACCGGTTTTCGGACAAGGTCATGCGCAAGAAAGTAAGGAGGGCTGATCATGTATGTTGCTGTAAAGGGTGGCGAAACAGCCATCCGTAACGCCCACCGACTTCTCGATGATCGCCGCCGGGGTGATCGCGCAGTGCCCGCGCTGCGTCTGGATCAGATTGTTGAGCAGCTTGCACTGGCCGTTGATCGTGTGATGGCGGAAGGCTCGCTCTATGATCGCGAGTTGGCCGCACTTGCCGTGCGTCAGTCGCGAGGCGATCTGACCGAGGCTATTTTCCTCGTGCGTGCTTATCGCACCACATTGCCGCGCTTTGGCTATTCCCGCCCGATGGAAACCGGGCAGATGCTAATCGAGCGACGCATTTCCGCGACTTATAAGGATTTGCCGGGCGGCCAGCTGCTCGGCCCGACCTTCGACTACACACACCGCCTTCTCGATCCTGATCTGGCGGGGGATGTTGCCGTACCGGAACCTGAAGCGCGCGAAACCGAGAAGGAAGAGACCCCCCGCGTCACTGATATTCTTGGCGCAAACGGCATGATCGAGGATGATGGCGCTTTGCCGGAGGGCCACGAGCCGGGCGATCTGACGCGCGAGCCGTGGACATTCCCGATGGAGCGCGATCTGCGCTTGCAGGCACTGGCGCGCGGCGACGAAGGCTTTCTTCTCGCGCTCGGCTATTCCACCCAGCGCGGCTATGGCAACACGCATCCCTTCGTCGGCGAAATCCGCATTGGCGAAGTGGAGGTCGAATTCGACGTGCCGGAGCTGGGCTTTGCCGTCTCGCTTGGCCGGGTGCAATTGACCGAATGCCAGATGATTAACCAGTTCAAGGGTTCGGCAAAGCAGCCGCCGCAATTCACACGCGGCTATGGTCTGGTGTTCGGCCAGAGTGAGCGCAAGGCCATGTCCATGTCGCTCTGTGACCGCGCCTTGCGGGTTCGTGAATTCGATACAGACGTGACCGCGCCCGCTCAGGATGAGGAATTTGTCATTTCCCACTCCGACAATGTGCAGTCGACCGGCTTCGTCGAGCATCTGAAACTGCCGCATTACGTCGATTTCCAGGCTGAACTCGAACTCATCCGCAGCATGCGCGCGGAATATGAGAAAACGCAGAGCGAGGCTGAAAGCACAGTGGACGGTCAAGCGAAGGAGGCCGCAGAATGAGCGATCTGGCCAATTACAATTTCGCCTATCTGGACGAACAGACCAAGCGAATGATCCGCCGCGCTATATTGAAGGCCATTGCGGTGCCGGGCTATCAGGTGCCTTTTGCCAGCCGCGAAATGCCGATGCCTTATGGCTGGGGCACGGGCGGCGTGCAGGT
>JAEXXS010000470.1 GCA_023451915.1 Pseudomonadota bacterium
CTACGCAAAACCGCTACGCAGTTTTGCTGGAAATGCTTTAACGGTCGGTCCCGTAGCTCAGTAGGATAGAGCGACAGATTCCTAATCTGTAGGCCACTGGTTCGAATCCAGTCGGGATCACCACTTAAAAATCACCTGTCATAAGGCCAGTTGGCCTGCGAGAAGACGCCGCCATCGACCCAAAGCGTCTGGCCCGTTACAAAGCGTGCGGCCTCGGAAGCAAAAAACAGCACCGGGCCTGCCAGATCATCGACGTTACCGACCCGCCGCAATGGTGTGACGCGCGCCCAGCTGTCGGCATAGTCAGGCTGTTCCAGCGCCGTGCGATCATTCAGGATTGCGCCAGGAGCCACACAATTCACGCGAATGCCGTGCGGTCCAAGCTCCACCGCCGAAACCTTGGTGAATTGCTCGATGCCGCCCTTGGACGCCGTGTAGGAAACAAGTTTCGGGAAAGCCAGCTTGTTGCAGCCCGAACCGATATTGATGATCGCGCCGCCCTTGTCGGCATCCACCATCCGCTTGGCTGCCGCCTGCGTGTTGAGGAAGCATCCCTTCAAATTGGTGCGTATGACATCGTCCCACTCGTCCTCGGCCAGTTCCAACAGCGATCTCCACGTCTGGATACCGGCATTGTTAATGAGCACATCGGGCGCATCGCCGAACCAGCTGCATGCCTCATCGAAAAAAGCTTCAACCTCGGCCCCCACACCGACATCACAGGCAAGTCCAAGCGCCTGACCGCCGCCCGCCTCGATGGCGTCAACCACCGACTGGGCTGCTTCATCGTCATCCTTGTAACTGAAAGCAACCGCATAGCCCGCATCGGCAAAAGCCGTGACCAGATGTCTGCCGATCCCCGTGCTTCCGCCTGTGATGACTGCGAATTCGCTCATGCCGATCCCTCCCTGAAGCATTTCCGGCAACGAACTTAATCGGTTTTCGCCAGTGGTAAACTGGCAGAAAAGAAAATATCGTCCGCTGCAGCAGAATGGAGAGAAAAATGAATCCAGACATCACGCAAGCCAATGGCGCCTGTCACTGCGGAACGGTGCGTTTCCGCGTCAAACTGTCCAACGGCCTGTACAGCGCGCGGCGCTGCACCTGCTCCTATTGCCGGATGCGCGGAGCGGTCGCCGTATCAGCGGAAGTGGGCGGACTGGAAATTCTGCAAGGTGAAGATGCGCTGACGCTCTATACGTTCAACACAGGTATCGCGAAGCATTACTTCTGCTCCAAATGCGGGATATATACGCACCACCAGCGCCGCTCCAATCCGCACCAGTTCGGCGTGAATGCGGCTTGTCTGGAGGGCGTTTCGCCGTTTGATTTCAAGGTCATTCCAGTGAATGACGGCGTCAATCATCCATCCGACAATCCGAACCGCAAGGGATCGGATATTGTGGGCTATCTGCGCTTTGAACCGGCTGACGGAGCGGATTAAATCCTTGCACGCGGCTTCTGCTCGTTTTTCTCCCAGGAGAAAACGGTTGGCGGCAGCGGATCGCGCCCGCGAATAATGTCCGCGCCCTTTTCGCCGACCATGATTGTCGGCGCATTGGTGTTGCAGGACGGCACACGCGGCATGATCGAGCTGTCGCAGACGCGCAAGCCCTCCAGCCCGCGCACCTTGAGCTCCAGATCAACCACGGCGGATGCATCCGTGCCCATCTTGCAGGTGCCGACCGGATGATGATCGGTCTTGGCATTGGCGCAGGCATAGTCGAACAGATCGTCGTCGGTGACCGCTTTTGGTCCCGGCAGGCGTTCAGCCATGACATAGGGTTTCAAGGCGTCCTGCTGCATGATTTCGCGCGCGATCTTCAGCCCTTCCAGCGACATTTTCAGATCGTGCGGATCGCTCCAGTAATTGGGGTCGATCAGCGGGGCCGCTGTCGGATCGCTGGACGCCAGCCGCACTGTCCCCCGCGAGCGCGGATGCAGATAGGCGGAATTGAGCGTCACGCCCGCATTCTTCAGTTTCTCGACGCCAGCCTCAATGCCAGAACCAAGTCCCAGATGAAACTGGATATCCGGCGACCGGGCTTGCCGGTCGGCATACCAGAAGCCGCCCGTTTCAAACAGGCTCGACGCCACCGGGCCGGAACGCAGCAGCATATATTGCAGACCCGCGCCAAGTGTTCGGTGCAGTTTCGCCACGCCGTCATAGGTGTGATCGCCCGTGCATTCGCTAATCACGAACAGATCAAGGTGATCCTGCATGTTCTCGCCGACGCCCGGCAGATCGTGCTTTACTGCAATACCGACCTGTTTCAGATGATCAGCCGGGCCGATGCCCGATTGCAGCAGAAGTTTTGGCGAGCCGATCGCACCCGATGAAACGATGACTTCCCGCGCTGCGCGCAGCACCTCGCCGCTCATCAGGGCCACGCCGGTGGCGCGTGTCTTCTCCAGCACGATGTTGCGTACTGGCGCATTGATCCTGACCGTCAGGTTTCGCCGTCCTTTGATCGGCGCGAGATAGGCTAGCGAGGCGGAAGACCGGCGGCGGTTGCGCTGCGTCAGCTGATAGAAACCAACGCCCGCCTGTTCGCGCCCGTTGAAATCCGGATTATAGGGAATGCCCAGCTCTTGCCCGGCACGGATATAGGCATCGCAGATCGGCAGCGGCGCGGATGGCATGGAAACGCCCAATGGCCCGCCATAGGAATGATAATCATCGTTGAAACGCTGATTGTCTTCGGCGCGTTTGAAATAGGGCAGCACGCTGCGATAATCCCAGCCGGTGCAGCCGTCTTCATTGGCCCACAGATCATAATCGGCCGCATTGCCGCGGGTATAAATCTGCGCATTGATCGAGGAACCGCCGCCGATGACCTTGGCCTGCGTGTAACGCAGCACGCGGTTCTTCATGTGCTTTTGCGGAACAGTCTCCCAGCCCCAGCTGGCCACGCCCTTGGTCATTTTGGCAAAGCCCGCAGGCATATGGAACAGCGGGTTCC
>JAEXXS010000490.1 GCA_023451915.1 Pseudomonadota bacterium
AGCAGCGGCGTTGCGGCGGTGGCAATTGTGAGAAGAATGGCCTGGGTCAGTTCCATCGGATCAGGCCTTTCCCGTTTTGCGCGTGCTGACAAAACGAATGCGGTAGAGAATGAGCGTATCACAGGCCAGCACGAAGAACAGGATCATCCCCTGAAACACACGCGCCGATTTTTCTGAAATGCCGATGGCAACCTGCGCCGCCTCGCCGCCGAGATAGGACAGCGCCAACACAAGCCCCGCCGCGATGGCGCCGAGCGGATTGAGCCGCCCCAGAAACGCGACAATGATCGCGGTGAAGCCATAACCCGGCGAAATGACCGGACGAAGCTGCCCGATAGCGCCGGATGTTTCAGCAATACCAGCCAGCCCGGCCAGAGCACCCGAAACGCCGAAAACGAAGAAAACCAATTTGCCTGAACTGAAACCGGCAAAGCGCCCCGCCCGCGGGCTTTGGCCAATAACCTTGACCTCAAAGCCTTTCAGCGTGTGCTTGAGCATAAACCAGACCAGCACGGCGGCAATCAGCGCCAGAATGAAGCCCCAATGAGCCCGCCCCGATTCACTCCAGATTTCCGGCAGAATAGCGCTTTCATTGAACTGGCGCGTTTCCGGGAAGTTGTAGCCTTCAGGGTTACGCCACGGCCCGCGCACCAGCCAGTCGAGAAAAAGTTGCGCCACATAGACCAGCATCAGGCTGGTGAGAATCTCGTTCGTGTTGAAGCGGACTTTGAGGAAAGCCGGAACTGTCGCATAGGCCGCGCCGCCCGCCATGCCCATCAGCAACATCAGCGGCAGAACAATCCATGACTGACAGTCTGGAAAAAGCACCGGCAAAATGGAACCCGCAACGGCCCCCATGATAAACTGCCCTTCGGCACCGATATTCCAGTTGTTCGACAGAAAACAGACACACAAGCCTACGGCGATCAGGATCAATGGCGCGGCTTTAACCAGCAATTCATGCCAGGACCAGATATCGAACAAAGGCTCGACGAAGAACACGTAAAGCGCGTTGAAAGGATCTTTTCCCATCAATGCGAAGGCGAGCCCGCCGAAAATGAAGGTCAGCGCTAAAGCCAGCAAGGGCGACAGGGCGCTGAAAAGTCTGGACGGCTGGGGGCGTTTGACGAGTTCGATCCGCATCAGGCCGCCCCCATCTCTGTTTCACCGGAAATGCCGCCCATCAGCAGTCCGATCTTTTCAAGAGACAAATCGGCAACAGGCATAGGCTCGGAGAGCTGGCCATGATTCATAACCGCAATCCGGTCACTGATTTCAAAGAGTTCATCCAGATCTTGACTGATGACGAGAACGGCGGAGCCGGAACGCGCAAGGTCCACAAGGGCTTGCCGGATATGGGCCGCAGCACCCGCATCGACGCCCCATGTCGGCTGGTTGACGATCATCACCGATGGAGACCGGTCGAGTTCACGCCCGATGATGAATTTCTGCAAATTGCCGCCAGACAATGCCGATGCAGGCGGATTTTCTGCGCTTTTGCGCACATCCATGCGCTCGATGATGCGTCGGGCGGCAGAATGCAGCGCGCTTTCGGCAATCAGTTTCAGCGCACCGCCGCGCAGGAACGCCTTCGCATCGGTCTTGTAGCGCGACAGGAACAGATTATCGGTCAACGGCAGCGATGGCACCGCACCGTGGCCGAGCCGCTCTTCCGGCACGAAAGCAGCCCCCATCATGCGCCGTTCGCTGATGCCAAGCCGGCCCGCATCCTTGCCGCGAATGCGCACAGTCGACGCCGCGGATTGCAGCACTTCACCGGATATGGCTTCGAAGAATTCGCCCTGCCCATTGCCCGCGACGCCTGCGATACCGACGACTTCGCCTGCCGCCACCGAAAGCGAGATGTTTTTAAGCGCCGTGGAGAATGGTCCCCGTGGCGGCTGCGACAGTGACTTGATTTCAAACAGCGCTTCAGCACGTGTTGCCGGAGCATTCATCGGGCTGCGGGCCACCACCTTAATGTCATTGCCCACCATCATGCGAGCAAGCGATGCCGCCGTTTCCTTGCGCGGATCGCAATGCCCCACCACCTTGCCGTGGCGCAACACCGTTGCGCGGTCGCAGAGGCGCTTCACCTCCTCCAGACGGTGGCTGATATAGAGAATGGATTTGCCCTCGGCCTTCAGCCGTTCCAGCGTTTCAAACAGCCGGTCGGCTTCCTGCGGCGTCAGAACCGAGGTTGGTTCATCCAGAATGATCAGGTCTGGTTCCTGCAACAGGCAACGCACGATTTCGATGCGCTGGCGCTCGCCGACCGAAAGGTCACCGACATGCGCCTGCGGATCAACCGGCAAACCGTAGGTCTTACCCACTTCGCTGGCTCGCCTTGCCACGTCCGACAAGGACAACGAATGATCCAGCGAAAGGGCGATATTCTCCGCAGCGGTGAGCGAATCGAACAGCGAAAAATGCTGGAAAACCATGCCAATGCCGAGTTTTCTTGCAGCAGCGGGTTCGCCTATGACGACGCTCCGGCCTTTCCAGACGATTTCGCCTTCAAGCGGCTGCAAAGCGCCGAAAAGCATTTTGACAAAAGTCGATTTTCCAGCGCCATTCTCGCCCAGCAGCGCGTGAATTTCACCCTCAGCAATGGTGAGATCAACCCCATCGCAAGCTCGAAGCTGCCCAAATACTTTCGTGAGCCGGCGGACATCCAGAAGAGGCCGGTCGGATAAATTGGCTGACATTATTCCCCAAATGTATTTTTGAAAGACCTTAGCAGCAATTTTGCACTTGAAAAGAGCAA
>JAEXXS010000493.1 GCA_023451915.1 Pseudomonadota bacterium
GCAACGAAGCCGAGCAGGATGTAATCCAGCGTACTGATATAGTGGAAATATTCCATAGCGCATCTCCTTCCCATGGGAGGGCGCGATGGCGGTTGCGAACCAGACGAAAGCCGGTCCTTTTGTTATGACCCGGAACGCTTCGCACCTCTTGCGAGGCTGGAAATGCACCGGTGCGGACCTCCTCTTCCGCCTGTCATGCGCTCTCCCGGGAGTGATGATAACACGCCCGAAAAGCTTTCACAAACTGTTGATCTTGCCCGCTATTTCTATAGCGGGCAAGCATCGTTCTAGCTCCGATCTGTGAAGCTGCGAATACGGTTGCGCACGATCCGCGCCAGATTGCGGGTACGCTGATAAAGATGGATTTGCGATGCGGCCTGGCGGGTGAGCCTGTCTGCCCCGGGGTTTAGTCCGACCACCAGCGTCTCGATGGTTTCGCGCTCGCGGAAGAGGCGCGTCATCACCGGATGATCCGGCACGGCACAGGAATCCGTGCGAAGGATATTCGGATCGTTCAGGTGGCTTTTCGCGACTTCAATCATCAGAAGAACGCCGGGCGAAAAAGCCTGAAGGCTTTCGTCATAGGCGGTTTTCCATGTCCATGCTTCACCGGCAACGGTAAAGACAGTCAGGATGGCGACAACGCGCCCGTCCAGCTCCAGCGTGTGGACACGCACGCAATCGCGCTCGGCAAGATTGTTGACCGCCTCGCGGGCGAAGGCGGCACGGAAGCGGTCGACCGCCATGGCCGTACCGCGCTTTCCTTTCCAGCCATTGGCTTCCAGCGACAGGAAATGTTCAAAAGACTGCCGCACCTCATCGGGCGTGCGATAGATGCGGTGGGCGAGGTCGCCCTTTTCGGCAAGACGCCGCCAAAGCCGCTGGTAGTCACGGCGGTGCTGGCCGCCGATGGCCTGCTGGATGTAGCTGTCGCCGTCCAGATCGCTCTTGAGGAACGGGCGCTCTTTCTGTTCGATGGCGACGACGGGCAGTTGGCGCCCAACCGCAACCGAGCGGATGAGCTTTGCCGCAGCGCCATTGGCGCGCATTTCGGGCAGAACCAGCACATCGGGCAGCTTGAGGTGGTCGCGCGCCAGAATGTCGAACAGGTCTTCCACCACACCGACCGGATCGTCGTGGTCGATGAGGGGGGTGCCCTGCGGGCCGAATGGCGTTGACCAGGCGCGGATGACGGGAGTGGATAGTGGAAGGCCGGGACGCTCAATCGTATAAGGCATCACAAAGCGCAGGCGGCTGCGGATTTCGTTTTCGTCGCGCATGACCATGAAGCGCACTTCGCGGTCTTCCAGCCGTGGCATGGCGGGAGCCAGAAAACGGGCATTGAAGAAGACATTCGGCTCAATGGTCCGGTTGCTTAAGTGATCGAGTTCATCGCGCAGCTCGAATCCAGCCGCAGCACCGTAGATCGCCAGCTTGCGCGGGATATCGCGGCTGTGAAGGCTCTCCTCCAGTTTCTTGGCGGCATCCATCACGGCGACCGTATCGGACAGTTCCGAAACGATGCGGGCTGCGTTTCCGCCTGCGGATTCTTCAAGCAAAGGTTTTGCGGCCATTACAAAATACCCTCCGGGCTATTGTCTCGATCTCGGGGGATGAGAATAAACATAGCGATATGCATGGTGCGAGAAACGGCTGTCGAAAGCAGTGTGGCTTCCATCAGCATGGCGATGGCTGTCGATATGGCGGCGCCGGTCAGCCCGAAGCGGGGGATCAGCACCAGATTGAGAATGACATTGACGCCCAGTGTTGCGGCATAGAGCAGGGCGCAGATATTCTGCTTGCCCGACATGTTGAGAAGACTTTCCGCTGGTCCGACGCTCGCACGGGCGATCACGCCGATGATCAGAATGAACAGAAGCGGATAGCCTTCCGTGAAGGCTGGGCCGAACAGGCGCAGCAGCGGATATCCGGCCATCAGGATGACGATGCCGAGAATAAGCGTGGGCCAGAAGGTCCAGCGAACAGAGGCCTGTGCAAAGCTTGCAAATTCTCTCCGGTCGCCGCTGTGCAGCAGATCGGAATATCGCTGCGCGACGCTGGCCTTCACAGCGAAATAGACGAAATGGGCGAGCGCCATGATTTTCGTGGCGGCGAAATAGATCGCGACATGTTCGGGGTCCATCTCGCGACCGACCATCAGCACATCGACATTGTTGAGCAGGAAGAAGAAGCCCTCGACGAGGAAGATCGGCAGGGCGACCGTCATCCATTCACGCAGGCGCTGGTCGCGCGCTGCCGGAGGAATGTCATTTTGCAGCGAGCGGTCGACGGTGAAGAACTGCCCGACGGTGGTGATCCAGGTTGCGGCAATCGACACGGCAAGCGCGGTTGCTGCGGTCGAGGGCAAGCCCGCGACATGCGCCACGATCATGAACAGAAGCACAAGAAGCGGACGCACGATATAGCTTGGCGTCAGCGCCATGGTGACCCAGGTACGCGACCGGGCAATGCCGTCCAGCATATTGCCGAGCGTGATCATGGGCAGGCAGACAAAGCCCAGAATGAAGGGCGCCAGATAATAGCTGGCGACCTGATCCTTCAGCAGCCAGAGCGTGAGTGAGCCGATCAGCGCAATGAGAGTTGCGGAGGCAAAAGCAAATGCACGTCCAGTAAACAGGATGCCGCGCACCAGACCGAACATCTGGCGCTGAACATATTCCGGCACATAGCGGATGATGGTGGTGTGCAGGCCGAAACAGGCGAGATCGCCGATGATCACCATCGTGAGCCACACGAGGACGAAAATGCCATATTCGAATTCGCCCATCCAGCGGGCGAGGATCACCTGCGATAGGAGCGCGATGGCGGCGCTCGCCACGCGCACGGAAAAGGCGATCAGCGATGCGCGCTGTGCTGCGGCCTGCGGACCGCTATCGGTCAGCACGGAATCCAGCCGCTCCGTCACAGGACGAAGTCTGGCCGCGATGGTGCCGGGTAAAAACCGGCCCGCTGCTTCAGCTGCCGAAAACCACACGTCTTTGCCAACCCTGTTA
>JAEXXS010000506.1 GCA_023451915.1 Pseudomonadota bacterium
ACAGGAAAATGACCCGCACCTATTTCGCACCGACCGGCGGATTGCCGCCGCAGACGCAGCTTCTGACCGACCGCGCCATGTTCACGGAGGCCTATGCCGTCATTCCCAAAGGCACGTTCAGCGATATCGTGACGAGCTTTCTGCCTTTCTGGGAAAAGACCAGATTATGGGTGATCGCGCGTCCGATGTCCGGTTTTGCCGAGACTTTCTCGCAATATATCATGGAAGTGCAGCCGGGCGGCGGCAGCGACCGCGCCGAGCTTGACGACACGGCGCAAGGCGTTCTGTTCGTGGTCGAAGGTGAAGTGACTGTCACCGTTGCGGGCAAGACTCACAGGCTCACCGAAGGCGGCTACGCCTATCTGCCGCCCAAGAGCGGCTGGAGCCTGCGCAACACCGCCAGCAAGACCGCGCGTTTCCACTGGGTCCGCAAGGCCTATGAATATGTGGACGGGCTCGATGTGCCGGAGCCGCTTTTCCTCAATGAAAACGACATCGCCCCCTCGCCCATGCCGGATACCAACGGCGTTTGGGCCACGACGCGCTTTGTCGATCCGAACGATCTGCGCCACGACATGCATGTCACCATCGTCACCCTTGAGCCAGGCGGCGTCATCCCGTTTGCCGAAACCCATGTCATGGAGCACGGGCTCTATGTGTTGGAAGGCAAGGCGGTCTACCGGCTCAATCAGGACTGGGTGGAAGTGGAAGCCGGTGACTTCATGTGGCTGCGCGCTTTCTGCCCGCAGGCTTGCTATGCGGGCGGACCGGGCAAGTTCCGCTATCTGCTTTACAAGGACGTGAACCGTCATATGAAACTGACCCGATAGACTGTCGTTTCAGCGCGGTATCCGGCGAAAATACGCCGGATACCTGCCGATCACACCGGCCATCCCGCAATTTTCAAGCAAACGTTGCAGTGAAAACTATATTAGACTTTGATAACCTTTTACGATTAATCGGAGAAACAAGATAATTTGGCGGGAATGTAGTTGAACGCCCAGCTGATTTATGCTCAATAAATTTCCAAAGCCCTCCCTTTTGGGCACCGGCTTCCCAAGATTGTTTTTTAGAGAGAAATATATTTATGAAAAACCATCGCGCGCTCGGCCTTGCTTGCACGCTGGCAGCACTTCTGGCAACGCCTGCCTTTGCAGCCCCCCTTCCCGGTGGCGCAAGCACCTTGCAGGAAACCTATCAGGACTGGACCGTCTCCTGCCAGACGCAGAAGGACACCAGCATCTGCGCAATCCGTCAGGAGCAGAACAGCTCGCAGACCGGACAGCGCGTTCTGACGGCTGAACTGCGCAATGTCGCAGGCGGCAAGGTTGAAGGTGTTATCCTGATGCCATTCGGCCTCGATCTCGCCAAGGGTGCGACCATCAAGGTCGATGAAACAGCTGGTCCAAACCTGGCATTCTCCACCTGCCTTCCGCAGGGTTGCCTTGCACCGATCAGCTTCGATGCCAAGCAGGTTGCAGCCATCAAGGCGGGCGCGAATATCAACGTGACGGCAACGGCTTTGAGCCCGAGCCAGCCGGTTGCCTTCAAGATTTCGCTGAAGGGCTTTGGCAGCGCGCTGGATCGGATCAGCAATCTGACGAAGTAATCGCACAATCAAGATGGCGGATACGGTATGATATCCGCAGCATGCAACTATGCCGCACGACCTTGAGGCCGTGCGGCATTTTTGTTTTAGAGCATTTCCAGCAAAAGTGCGTAGCGCCTACGCGGGGAAATCAGTCCACTGGACTGATTTCTGATCCCGCTTCGATGCGTAGGGTAATGCGTAAAAACAAATAGATAGAGCGGTTCCACGATTCCGTTTTAACCGGAACCGCTCTATGCGAGTGTTCTGGAAATATGGGCCAGATGCCTGCGCCAGCGCAAGGTCATCATCACGGCAACAATGCCCAAACCGGCGGCAAGACCGAGCCAGATGCCCTGCCCGCCCATGCCGGCCTTGAAGGCGAGCAGCGCGCCAAGCGGCAGGCCCACGCCCCAATAGCCAAGCAGCGCCAGGAACATCGGAACACGCGTATCGCGCATGCCGCGCAACATGCCCGCAGCAACCGCCTGCGCGCCGTCCACCGTCTGGAACAGAGCGGCCAGCGCAAGGAAGCTGACGGCCAGTTCCATGACGGGCAGATTTTCCGGGTCGTGCAGATCGAGAAACACGCCGATGAACAGGCGCGGGATCAGGATCATCAGAAGACCCATGATCATCATGAAGCCGACGCCGAGCGCATAGGCGCTCCAGCCCGCATAGGCGACGGCCTTGGCATTGCCCGCGCCATAAGCGCGCCCGACGCGCACGGTCGCCACCTGCCCGAAACCGAGCGGCACCATGAAGCTGAGCGATGCGATCTGGATCGCCACCGCATGCGCCGCCATGGCGGTCGGGCTGATCCGGCCCATCATGACAACTGCCGCGTAAAAGATAGAGGTTTCGAACACGAAGGTCAGCGCCATCGGAAAGCCGATGCGCCACAGTTCGCGCAGGCGCGCCCAGTCGGGACGCCAGAAGCGGCCGAACAGGTGATAGCGGCGGAAGCGGCGATGGCAAAGCGCAATCGCCGCCATGCCAAGGA
>JAEXXS010000259.1 GCA_023451915.1 Pseudomonadota bacterium
GGCCGCAAGCTTGCCAAGCCGGAAGACGGCGTGCCGATCAAGCCCGATGGCGAACATGAAATCGTGGTAGAGCTTCCCAAACAGAAGTGAACCGATTAAAAAGGCGGGTGAAAACCCGCCTTTTGCACGACTCAGGGCTTATTCTTGAGCATTATCCTACGCAAAACCGCCACGCACTTTTGCTGGAAATGCTCTAAGTCAATCTCGGTCTTGTGCTATCGGATACATGTTTTTTGCTGGAGGCCGTGATGGCCAGAACTGATATCGCGCGCCGCGTCTATAACCATGCCTGGAAGCTCGATCCGATTATCCGCAGCCTGCTGGATACGGATTTCTACAAGCTTCTGATGCTCCAGATGATCTGGGGCCTCTATCCCAAGGTAGACGCGACCTTCTCGCTCATCAACCGCACGACCTCGGTTCGTCTTGCCGACGAGATCGACGAAGGCGAACTGCGCGCACAACTCGATCATGCGCGCACGCTGCGCTTTTCCAAAAAGGAAATGATCTGGCTGGCGGGTAATACCTTCTATGGCCGCAAGCAGATTTTCCAGCCGGAATTTCTGGCATGGCTGCATGATTTCCAGCTGCCGGAATATGAGCTTCGCCGCAAGGACGGGCAGTATGAGCTGCATTTCCATGGGCCGTGGTCTCACACGACCATGTGGGAAATTCCAGCGCTTGCCATCATTAATGAGCTGCGTTCGCGCGCGGCGATGAAGAACCTCGGGCCGTTCTCGCTCGATGTGCTTTATGCCCGCGCCAAGGCGAAGATGTGGAGCAAGGTGGAGCGGTTGCGCCTGCTGCCGGACCTGAAGATTTCGGATTTCGGCACCCGCCGCCGCCATTCTTTCCTGTGGCAGCGCTGGTGCGTCGAGGCGCTGAAGGAAGGCATCGGCGATGCCTTTACCGGCACCAGCAATGTGCTTCTGGCCATGGACACCGACCTTGAAGCGCTTGGCACCAATGCGCATGAATTGCCGATGGTGCTGGCAGCCCTCGCCAAGACCGACGAAGAACTGCGCAGCGCGCCCTATCGCGTGTTGCAGGACTGGAACCGTTATTATGGCGGCAATCTGCTGATTGTTCTGCCAGACGCTTTCGGCACGGCGGCATTCCTGCGCAATGCGCCGGACTGGGTTGCCGACTGGACGGGTTTCCGTCCCGATAGCGCCCCGCCCGTCGAGGGTGGCGAACGCATCATCGAGTGGTGGAAATCACGCGGCAAGGACCCGCGGGAAAAGCTGCTCATTTTCTCCGATGCGCTCGATGTCGATACGATCGAGGACACCTATCGTCACTTCGAAGGCCGTGTGCGCATGAGCTTCGGCTGGGGCACGAACCTCACCAATGATTTCATGGGTTGCGCACCAAAAAACATCGAAGGGCTGAACGCCATTTCGCTGGTCTGTAAGGTCACGGATGCCAACGGCCATCCGGCGGTCAAGCTTTCCGACAATCCGCAAAAAGCGACAGGCGATCCAAAGGAAGTGGCGCGTTATCTCAAATTCTTCGGCAATGAAGAGAGGGTCGAGCAGCTCGTCCGCGTGTGACGAGCTGCGTTTTACCTCTCTATCTATTTTCTACGCATTATCCTACGCAAAACCGCTTCGCACTTTTGCTGGAAATGCTCTATTCCATCAGCCGTGCTGTGCCGGAAAGGCGGATCGACCCGCCGCGTTCCGTGCCGATCTGGGCCCGAAGATGCGACGGGCTTCCCATGTCCTCGCCCTGAAACACTTCGATCTCGCCGCCATGTGGCCAACCGATATCGCGCAGATAGGCGGCAAAGGCCGCCGTGGAAGCGCCGGTCGCCGGGTCTTCATAGACCCCGCCCGCAGCAAAAGGATTGCGGCTGTGGAAGCGCTGCGGCGTTTCCGAGTGAATGAGCAGGATGGTCGTCCAGCCCTGCCGCTTCATCATCACCCGCCCGCGCGCCAGATCATAATGCATCGAAGCAAGCTTCTCGCGTGAGCGCAGCGGCAACAGGATGTGGTCTGCGCCCGCATGGATCAGCGCAGGCGGAATGCCCGGCGCAAGATCGTCCTTGTCGTAGCTGAACAGCGACAAAGCTTGCTCCACCTCGACTTCGGCGGCGGCGCGGTTGCGTGTCGGCGGCGATTGCAGGCTGGCGGCGAACAGCTCGCCTTCCTTGCGACCGTCCACACTGATGGTGCTGTTATTGAGCTTCAGATTGAAATGCCCGTCGCCCATGCGCATGGCCAGCGCTGCACCCAGCGCAATGGTGGCATGGCCGCAAAACGGCACTTCCATTTCCGGCGCGAAATAGCGCACGCGCCAGTTCTCCCCATCCGGCGCGGCGAAAGCCGTTTCAGAAAAGCCAACCTCCCTGGCGATTTTCTGCATGTCCTCAGGTGAGGGGAGGCGGTCCGCAATCAGCACGCCTGCTGGGTTGCCGCCCTGATTGCCTTGCGAGAAGGCTGCGATGCGCAAGACGTCCACTGAATTGTCCTTCGCCATATTCGATTCTCTCCCACCCGCTCTCTATAAAAGGGGGGAATTGAGTCGGGTCAATGGCGTAGGTTAGAAGGTGCTGTCTTATCTGTAGATGACGGAATCAATCCCGCATTTCTGCCGCCCAGGGCGGGTTTGCGCCTGCGCGCGAAACGGTGACCGCAGCAGCCCGAACGCCAAGCGCAACAGCGGAATGAATCTGGTCTTCGCTGAGATTTGCGATTGAACCCTTGTTGAGCAGGCCTTGATTATGCAGGCTCACCAGAATGCCCGCATTGACCGTATCGCCCGCACCGACTGTGTCGACCACGTCAACCTTGACGCCGGGTACGCGCACCGTTGCATGGGTCGTATAGGCATCGGCGCCATGGGCGCCCTTGGTGATAACGATCAGCTTTGGACCAAGCTTCAGCCATTCGGCGGCGATTTCGTCATGACTGCCATGTTCACCGAACCAGTTGAGGTCTTCGTCCGACAGTTTCACAATATCGGCCAGTGCGATCATGCGCTTCATGCGGGCCAGATGCTTCTCGCGGTCGGTGATGAAACCGGCGCGAATATTGGGATCAAGGAACATGACGCGCTTTGGCGCTTCCCGGGTCATCAGCGCTTCATAGACGCTGCCGCATGGCTCGGAAATCAGGCTGATGCAGCCAAACAGCATGGCGTCGATGCTTTCATCCACGAAAGGCATGTCGCTCTCGGAAAGCATGCGGCCAGCCGTGTTCTCATCATAGAAAGCGTAGCGCGCCTGACCGTCCACGAGGCGGACGAAGGCAAGCGTCGTCGGGCGATCCGAAATGGCGGCAAAAGAATAGTCGACATTCGAACGTGCCAGATTGTCACGCAGCACTTCGCCGAAGAAATCGGAGGAAATGCCGGAAAAGAAGCCGGTCGGCACGCCAAGCCGCCCCAGCGCTATGGCCGAGTTGAAAACCGAACCGCCCGCGAAAGGCACAAAGGCCGTTTCGCCTGTCGCGGTTTCGCGTGGCAGCATGTCAATCAGGGCTTCACCGCAACAAAGGATCATGGCTCGCTCTACTGTTGAATTGGATTTTAAATCGATTGAAGGGAGCTAAACAAAAAGCGCGGTGTTTTTCAACAGCCGCGCTTTGTATTTTGGTTAGACGTGCTGGCCGCCATTGATGTGTATTTCCGATCCCGTGACATAGGACGAAGCCTCGGTGCACAGGAAATAGATAGTTTCCGCGACTTCCGAGGTTTTGCCAAGGCGGCGCATGGGCAATTGTTCGACCAGCTTTTCGGTCCCCGGCGACAGGATCGCCGTGTCGATTTCGCCCGGCGCAATGGCGTTGACGCGAATGCCATAGGGGCCGAAATCCGAAGCCATTTCGCGGGTCAGCGAGGAAAGTGCGGCCTTCGACGTGGCATAGGCGGTGCCCGCAAAGGGGTGGACCCGGCTGCCAGCAATCGAGGTCACATTGACGACCGAACCCTGTGCGGCTTCAAGTTCCTTGAACAGGCCGCGCGCCAGCATGATCGGGGCCATGAAATTGACCTGAAACACGTCGCGCCAGACGGCCATCGGGGTTTCGATCGAGTTCAGGCGGCGTCCGCCCTGTCCTTTCGGCGAAATGCCTGCATTGTTGACGAGCGCGTGCAGCTTGCTGCCATTGGCTTCCAGCCGACGGCGGATTTCGGCAATCGCCTTGCCGACGTCTTCCTGATCGGCCAGATCGACCTTGATATGGTCTTCCGGTCCGGCGGGCCATGGGCAATTATCTGAAAAATCCTGCCGCGAGCAGGTAATCACGCGCCAGCCTGCGCGTGAAAAACGCTTGACGGTCGCATGGCCGATACCACGGCTTGCGCCAGTCAGAACCAGCGTCTTGCGCTCTTCGTCAACCTTCGGGCCTTCGGATGGCGACGCATCTGTTTTTGTCATTTGGGTCATGGG
>JAEXXS010000067.1 GCA_023451915.1 Pseudomonadota bacterium
CCGGTCGGGTGATCCACACCGAAATCCTCGGTTCCGACACCTATGTCTATATCGATCTTGGCCTGGAGGAACCGCTGGTGGTCCGTGAAAGCGGCGTCGCGGTGCGCAAATCCGGCGAGACGCTCTCGGTTTCCCCCGCAGGGGACAATATTCATCGCTTCGATGAAAAGGGCCGCGCCGTTTGACGTCGACCTCCCAAGCTCAATGAAATGAAACAACCGGGCCGTGATGCCCGCAGCAAGGAGAATATCCGTGCCTATTCGCACAATCGTCTGGGGTGAAAACATCCACGAACAGATCAACGAAACGGTGCGTTCGGTCTATCCGAACGGCATGCACAACACGATTGCCGATGCGCTGAATACTGATAGCGGCATTAGCGCGACCACCGCCACCTTGCAAGAGCCGGACCATGGCCTCGCCGAGGCGCGCTTGGCCGAGACCGATGTGCTGGTCTGGTGGGGGCACAAGGATCATGGCGCGGTCAGCGACGAAGTGGTGGAGCGCGTGGCCCGGCGCGTCTTCGAAGGCATGGGGCTGATCGTGCTTCATTCGGGCCATTTCTCCAAAATCTTCAAGCGGCTCATGGGCACGCCCTGCGCGCTGAAATGGCGTGAGGCGGGCGAGCGCGAGCGGGTGTGGGTCGTCAATCGCGGCCATCCGATCGCGCAGGGACTGGACGAGAATTTCGTGCTCGAAAACGAAGAAATGTATGGCGAACAATTCTCCGTGCCGGAGCCGCTGGAAACGGTTTTCATCTCATGGTTCGCTGGCGGCGAAGTGTTCCGCTCCGGCATGACATGGCGGCGCGGCGCGGGCAATGTGTTTTATTTCCGCCCCGGTCATGAAACCTATCCGACCTATCATGACGCGAATGTGCAGACCGTTCTGCGCAATTCGGTCAAATGGGCGTACAATCCGCAACCGGCATGGACGGGCATCCACACTGCGCCGAATGTTCCGGTCGAAAAAGCGCTGGAGCCGATTGTCGAGCGTGGACCCAAGCTGCACAAGGCCGGTGAAGCCGGTTATCGCTGAGGTGCATGATGCGTCTTCTTATTCTGGGTACGGGCGGCATGGCGAAAAACCATGCCGAAGCCTTCAAGGCAATTGAAGGCGTCGAGGTGGTTGCGGCCTGCGATGTGTCGGCGGAACGTGTCGATGCATTTTCAGAAAATCACGACATTCATAACCGCTTCACGCGGCTTGAGGATGCGCTGGAATGGGGCCGTTTCGATGCGGTTGCCAATGTGACGCCCGACGCCATCCATCATCCGACCACGCTGGCGCTGGTCGGTGCGGGCAAGCACGTCTTTTGCGAAAAGCCGCTGGCGGAAAGCTATGAAAAAGCCGCCGAAATGGCCGATGCCGCAGAGCAGGCCAATGTCGTGAATATGGTCAATCTGACCTATCGAAATGTCGCGCCCTTGCAGAAGGCGCGCGAAATGGTGCTGGCCGGAGAAATCGGGCAGGTGCGCCATTTCGAGGCGTCCTATCTACAAAGCTGGCTGGTCTCGAAGACGTGGGGCGACTGGAAGACCGAGAGCAAATGGCTCTGGCGGCTTTCAACCCGCCACGGCTCGAACGGTGTTCTGGGCGATGTCGGCATTCATATTCTCGACTTTGCATCCTATGCCATCGGCAGCGATGTGCAGCGGGCGTCCGCTCGGCTCAAAACCTTCGACAAGGCAGAGAACGGCCATATTGGCGAATATGTGCTCGATGCCAATGACAGCTTCGTCATGATGGCCGAATATGCCAATGGTGCGCTGGGGGTCATTCATGCCAGCCGTTGGGCGACCGGGCATCTGAACGAGTTGCGCCTGCGCATCCATGGCGACAAGGGTGCATTGGAAGTGCTCCATACGCCCACCGGATCGAGCCTGCGCGGCTCTATCGGCGAAGATATCGAAACGCCGGTCTGGCGGGATATCGATGCTGGTATAGTCGAGACCAACTATCAGCGCTTCGCCCGCGCGGTGGCTGACGGTGTGGGGCTGGAGCCGAGTTTCCGCCATGCCGCCAATCTGCAGCGCGTGCTGGACCATGCCATGGTCGTGGACAGGCCTTTGCCGGAAGTGGCGGCAAGCTGACCCGCAAAGCGCCGGTCTGCTGCAAGCGGGTCGGCGTTTCTGCGTGCTGGAAGCTCTATCGCAGCGTGCGGGATATTTCCGCCTGCGTGGCTTTCAGCGCCGGAAGGTAACGGGCGATGACATCGGCCATCGGTTCATCTGTCAAAGCCAGACCGACATTCAGCGCCGCAACCACCTTGCCATGAAAATTGGTGAGCGGGACGGCCATGGAGCGAAGGCCGATTTCCACTTCCTGATCGATGCCCGCATAGCCCTGCTCACGGATGCGGGCAAGCTCCTCCATGATGCGCGCCAGATCGGTTTCCGTCCGTGGCGTGCGGGCAATACGCTGGCTGGCATTCAGCGTTGCAAGCGCCTCGTCTTGCGGTAGCGCCGCCAGCAGCACCCGTCCCATTGAGGTGCAATAGGCGGGCAGGCGCGATCCCGGCATCAGCATCACCGACATGACGCGTTGCTGCGCCGCGCGTGCGACATAGACAATTTCCGTCTCATCAAGAATGGAAACGGAGGTGCTTTGGCGGATTTCGTCCGACAGTCGGTCGAGAAATGGCTGCACGATGCGCGGAAGCGGCATCGAGGCGAGGCATCCGGTGCCAAGCCGCAGGATGCGCGGCGTCACGGTGAAATATTTGCCGTCATAGGCACAATAACCAAGCTCCGCCAAGGTCAAAAGGCAGCGGCGCGTGGTGGCGCGATCATAGCCGGAAATCTCCGCCGCATCGGAAATGCTGAGCCGCGGATGATCGAAGGTGAAAGCCTCAATCACCTTCAGGCCCTTGGCCAGTCCGCCCATCATGTCGCGATCCTTGATCTGCACGCGGGCAGCCTCCTCAATTGTGCGATTATCGAACAAAGTAAGCATAACGCACAAAATCATTGTGGTCGAGGGGGCATCGTTTTATTCAATCTGCAGCGCATTTTTGAAAGACGGTTCCCCATTTTCGGCATGCGTACTGCCCGGCCCGACTTTGGCGCTGCGGTCGTCTGAGGAGAAGAATATGGACAAGACAATAGGAAGCCTTGCGGAAGCGGTTGCCGGGATCGGCGATGGCGCGACCGTGATGATCGGCGGGTTTGGTGGATCGGGCGCGCCGATCGAACTCATTCACGCGCTGATCGACAAGGGGCCGAAGAACCTCACGGTCATCAACAACAATGCCGGTAACGGTCGCATCGGCATCGCCGCCATGATCGACGCGGGACTGGTGAGGAAGATGATCTGTTCGTTCCCGCGTTCGTCCGATCCGCGCGCCTTCACGGACAAATATCTGGCTGGCGAAATCGATCTTGAGCTGGTTCCGCAAGGAACGCTCGCCGAACGTATCCGCGCCGGTGGTGCGGGCATCCCGGCTTTCTATACGCCGACCGCTTATGGCACGGAGCTTGCCGAGGGCAAGGTTATCGCCGAATTCGACGGTCGCTCTTATGTGCAGGAACGCTGGCTGAAGGCTGACTTTGCGCTGATCAAGGCGCATGTGGCCGATATTCACGGCAATCTCAATTACCGCATGGCGGCGCGCAATTTCAATCCGCTGATGTGTATGGCCGCTGCCAAGACCATCGTGCAAGCTTCGCAGATCTTGCCGCTTGGCGGCATTGAGCCGGAAAATGTCATCACGCCGGGCATCTTCGTTGACAGCATTGTTGAAGTCGCAAACCCGCAGCAGGAAGAAGAACTCATTCGGGCAGGAGTGGCCTACGTATGACCGTCGATACTCGTGAGGACATCAAGCTTTCCAACGCCCAGATCGCCTGGCGCGCGGCGCAGGATATTGCCGACGGCGCTTATGTGAACCTTGGCATTGGTTTTCCGGAAATGGTTGCCCGCTATCAGCCGGAAGGCCGCGAGGCGATCTTCCACACCGAAAACGGCATTCTCGATTTCGGTGAAGCCCCGCCAGAAGGCGAGGAAGACTGGGATTTGATCAATGCCGGCAAAAAGGCGGTGACGCTGAAGCCGGGTGCGGCTTTCTTCCATCATGCCGACAGCTTTGCGATGGTACGCGGCGGCCATCTCGATGTGGCGATCCTCGGCGCTTATCAGGTTGCGCAAAACGGCGATCTGGCCAATTGGCGCGTCGGCGCCAAGGGTGTGCCTGCCGTCGGCGGCGCGATGGACCTTGTCCATGGCGCGAAGCAGGTGGTTGTCATCACCGAGCATGTCACCAAGAAAGGCGAGCCGAAGCTCGTGGAAAAATGCGCTTTTCCGCTGACTGGCGTCGGCTGCATTACGCGCATCTATACCAGCCATGCGGTGATTGATATCGACAAGGGCCGCTTTGTGCTGCGCGAAAAGCTTGCCGCCATGACGTTGGAAGAGCTACAGGCTATGACCGGCGCAAAGCTGCATATCGATGGCCCTGTCGCCGATCTTGTTGTTCCAGAATTGTGAGGCCTGTCATGACCGAAGCCTATATTTGCGATTATATCCGTACCCCCATCGGTCGTTATGGCGGCGCGCTTTCCGCAGTCCGCGCCGACGATCTTGGCGCTGTTCCGCTAAAGGCGCTGATGTCGCGCAACGCTACCGTCGATTGGGAAGCCGTGGATGATGTCATCTTCGGTTCGGCCAATCAGGCAGGCGAAGACAACCGCAATGTCGCGCGCATGTCGCTGCTGCTCGCTGGTCTTCCAGTCAGCGTTTCCGGCACCACGATCAACCGTCTTTGCGGATCGGGCATGGATGCGGTGATTGCAGCCGCCCGCGCCATCAAGGCAGGTGAAGCGGAACTGATGATTGCCGGTGGCGTGGAAAGCATGAGCCGCGCACCTTTCGTCATGCCGAAGGCCGACAGCGCCTTTTCGCGCAAGGCGGAAATCTTCGACACCACGATCGGCTGGCGCTTCGTCAATCCGCTGATGAAGAAGCAATATGGCGTCGATTCGATGCCGGAAACCGGCGAGAACGTTGCCGAAGACTATAAGGTCTCGCGCGCCGATCAGGACGCGTTCGCCGTTCGCAGCCAGAACAAGGCCGCAGAGGCGCAGGCCAATGGACGTCTGGCCAAGGAAATCGTGGCGGTTTCCATTCCGCAGCGCAAGGGCGATCCGATCGTGGTCGACAAGGACGAGCATCCGCGTGCGACCAGCATCGAAGCGCTGGCCAAGCTGCCGACGCCTTTCCGCGAAGGCGGCACGGTCACGGCGGGCAATGCGTCTGGCGTCAATGACGGCGCTGCCGCACTGATCGTTGCTTCGGAAGCTGCGGTGAAGAAATATGGCCTCACGCCTAT
>JAEXXS010000080.1 GCA_023451915.1 Pseudomonadota bacterium
TTCGCGAAGATCATTCGATATCGGTGCGGTCATCGGATGCTGGCCTCCATCCAGCCAACATCAATGAATCACAACAAAACTGATTTGGGAACCGCTGTCGATTCAGAAAAAAACGGAAACGCTCTAACAGCCATTACCCTATTGATGGCGCTTTCCGGCCTGTGTCGCTCCCTGTGGCAGCTTGTTTTCGCGCGCGCCGCAGCCGGGCTTTTCATCGGTGCGATGATCTCAAGCCTCAACATCATCGTTTCGGAATATGCTTCAGAGAAACGGCGCGGGCTCGTCATGGGGCTTTATGGCGCCGGGCTTCCTCTCGGTTCCGCTCTGGCAGGCTTCGCGATTTCGCCCCTCTTGAAGGCGTTTGGCTGGCAGGCCCCGTTCTTTTTCGGGGCCGGTCTCTCCGCCATACTTTTGCTCGTCGTCGTTTTCTACCTGCCGGAGTCGATCGAGTATCTTGTTCAGCGTCGGCCAAAAAACGCGATCGACACCTATAATCGCATTGCAATGAGAATGGGACATGCCCCTGTTGACGTTATTCCCGCATCAATCAGTTCATCAGAGACTGCCGGGACGAAACAAGGGCTTCGGGAGCTCCTGCAAGCTCCCCTGCTTCTACGCTCGATATTTCTCTGGATGGGCTATGCTCTGCTGATCTCATCCTTTTATTTCGCCAACACCTGGACCGCCAAGATTATCTCCGATGCGACCGGGGACGCCTATCTCGGTATCCGCGTTGCGATGCTCATTCAATTCGGCGGCGTTCTTGGAGCAGTCCTTTTTGGCGTTCTGACACTTTGGATCCACGGTAGGCTGGCAACCATCTTGCTGCTGGTGCTGGGCGGCATAGCCTTCTCGCTCTACGCACAGTTCTCTGGGTTCCTGTCATTTGCCATGGTGCTCGCCTTCGCTATCGGCGTTTGCGCAAACGGAGCAGTTGCCGCCTTTTACGCCATAAGCCCATCTATCTATCCAACAGTCCTACGCGGCACCGGCGTCGGGCTGATGATCGGCTTCGGTCGAGGCATCGCGATCCTTGCGCCCCTGCTGACCGGCTATATGTTCACGCATTACTGGACCCCGGTCGATGCATACCGCTTCTTTGCAATCGTCATGGGACTTTCCGCAGTTGCCACAATCGGACTGCACCTGACCTACCGCAAAGCGACGACCACCGCAGTTCATACTCAAGGATAATAAAGTGACCTTTGCTTCCAGCGCCACCACCATGCGAGCGATACGTTGCCCGGTTCCGGGCGGGCCGGAGGCGTTGGAACTTCAGACAGTGCCCATCCCCCGCCCTGGGAGGGGGCAGGTGCTTATCCGGGTTCATGCGGCGGGCGTAAACCGGCCGGACATTTCTCAAAGGCGCGGCACCTACCCCGTTCCCGCTGACGCCGATCCAACATTGGGGCTGGAAGTCGCAGGTACGATTGAAGCTGTTGGCGAGGATGTTCCGTTGGATATCGCAAAGCGGGTGTGCTCTCTGGTGCATGGCGGCGGCTATGCGGATTTCGCGATTGCCGAAGCGGACCAGATCATTCCTCTTCCAGATGAAATCGGTTTCGCGACCGGGGCCGCACTTCCCGAAGTCGCCATGACGGTAGAATACAATCTCATCGAGCGTGCCGCCCTGAAAGCGGGGGAATGGGTTCTCATCCATGGCGGATCGAGCGGTATTGGTAGCCATGCTATCCAACGCGCAAAGACGGTGGGCGCCAGCGTGATCGTCACCGCCGGATCGTCTGCAAAATGCGATTATTGCCGCAGTCTTGGCGCAGACGTGGCGATCAACTATCGGGAAACAGATTTCGTTGACGCGGTGCTTGCCGCGACCGGTGGACGGGGTGTCAATGTTGTGCTGGATATGGTCGGCGGAAGCTATGTCGATCGCAATCTCAAGGCCATGGCCGTCGACGGCCGTTGTGCTATCATCTCGTTGCAGGCCGGTCGTCAAATATCTGCAGATTTTGAGCTGCTTCTGCGTCGCCGCCTTACTCTGGTTGGCTCAACATTGCGACCTTTGCCAAAGTCCGAAAAAAGCCGCATCGCCGCAAACGTAGCACGCACCGTCCTGCCGCTCGTCGCGCAAGGTATCATCCGCCCGCACATCAACCAAACCTTCCCACTGGAGCGAGCGACACATGCGCACATTTGGATGGAGAGCGACTCCAACATGGGCAAGATCGTACTGACACCCTAAGGCATGTCTCCCAAAAGTGACGACCTGTTTTGGGAGACAAGCTTGGATTTTTGAACGACCTCCGCGAGAATTGCCACCGCTATTTCCGCTGGAGTTTGCGCACCAATATCAAGCCCTATCGGCGAAGAAATCCTCACCAGATCTGTGGCGTCGTGCCCCAGTTTCAGCAGGTTTTCCGTACGCTGTGCATGAGTGCGACGACTGCCTAGCGCCCCAATGTAAAAGCAATCCGACTGCATCGCCAGCGAGAGCGCCGGCTCATCAATTTTCGGATCATGGGTGAGCGTGGCAACCGCAGTATACCGGTCCAGCGGACTGTCACGAAACGCCTCTTCCGGCCACAGTGCTTTCAGCGCAGTTTCCTGAAACCGTAACGGCGTTGCAAAGGCAGTCCGCGGGTCGATGATTTCTACATCGAAACCTGTCATGGTGGCCATCTGCGCAAGATGCTGAGCAATATGGACTGCCCCAATCAACTTCAATCGCAATGCCGGGCGATATATATTGATGAAATACCGGCGATCTTCGGTCACAAAAGAGAGCGGCTTGCCCGTCTCAAACGCTTGCCGAACATGAGGTTGCAACCCGGCAGATACGTCATCGGCGCTCCGGATAAGCTCGGTGTGCCCATTGTCCAAATCGGTCAATGTCGCTGCAAGCAGCCGTCTGGCGCGTATGTTGTTCAGTTCCGCAAGAAGAGAGCTTTGCATCAATCGAGCCTCTCCACATAGACACTGATCTTGCCTCCACAAGAAAGCCCCACGCGCCATGCTGTTTCATCGGCAACACTGAACTCGAGCAGTTTCGACCGGCCGGAGGCGATCGTTTCCAGAGCCTCTTCAATGACTGTACCTTCGACACAACCACCAGAAACCGAGCCTTCAAAATGGCCCATCTCGTCGATGACCAGATGACTGCCTATGGCGCGCGGCGCGGATCCCCATGTTTCAATTACCGTGGCTATTGCAACACCTTTGCCGCTCTGGCGCCAGTGTAGCGCCGCAGCCAAGGGGTTGCTGTTAAAACGGGAACGACACTCAGACAATTCGTCCCCCGGCATTCAGGACAGCGTCCCTTGTATCGACGTCAATTCTAGCAGCGACACCAATCGGCACATCAATGATGGGAAGTTCGCTCGCCTCGATGATATGTCTTGCTCCCACGTCGCCGGACAGAGCCGAAACAGCTTCAAAAAGCTGGCGCGGCATAATCACCGGATTGCCCCGCTCGCCCTCATCGGTAACGGCGCGGATGACAGCGTTTCCATCGTGCTGCCGAAAACAGTCGACCATCATACGAATGTGCCGCGCACTGACCGCAGGCATGTCCCCCAGATGGATCATCAGCCCATCACAGTTCGCCGGCGCTGCAACAAGGGCAGCTTTGATCGAACTCGCAAGACCAAAGGCATAAGCCGGATTATGCACGATAGTGACGGCAAGCCCGGCAAGCGAAGCTGCAATGTCGCCCGCCATATGGCCCGTGATGGTGATAACCCGGCCACTCTCGGCTTGCATCGCATTTTCAACAGAACGGCGCACCAGCGGCTTACCATCAAAAATGGCGAGAAGCTTGTTCGCGCCACCCATGCGGGAGGATTGACCAGCAGCCAAAACAGCAATCGTCACCACAAGATCGCGTTTTCTCCGGGTTTTACCATCGCGCGGCGCAATGCGTGCCGGACTATCGAGCAACAAACCACCCACACCCATCGCGGCAATATCCCTTGGTGTGACGCTCATACCAGCCATCAGGCGATCAAGAACCCAGTCAAACCCGTTCTCCTTGATGCTTCTGGCGCAGCCGGGAGCGCCGATCACCGGCTTACCGTCGATTTCACCAAGGACCAGCAGATTGCCAGGATCGACGGGCATCCCGACATAAGTAACTGTGCCTCCAGCCTCGCGAATGGCAGTGGGAAGAACATCGTTTCTGTCCGCAACAGCCGATGCGCCGAACACAACGACCAGATCGGAAACCGCAGCCGCATTTTCTATGGCGCGCGCCATTGTCTGCGCTGCATGCGAAACTCGAAGTTCTGTTGCGACCGCCCCGAGATTCATCGTCAAACGCGCTTCGAGCGCCTGACGGGTTTTGTCGAGAACACTGGTTTTCAACGCCGGATTGGTTCCTTGAACAAGCCCGACAGTGCGACCGCTAAAGGGTTCGACGCTCAGCATATTCTGGTCGCCACATAGCGCAAGCACCGTAGCGACGGAACTTTCTGGCACGGCATAGGGAATGATCTTGATTGTCGCAACGACTTGCCCGGCGCGTACGCGGTCAAATTCGCGCAAGGTCGCCAGCGTTATCGACGGATCAACAGAATTGACGGCATCTACAAGCGTCCGGTTGACCGTAACGACCCCGGCTTCGCGCGCCAGAAAATTCACCCGCCCGGTCGTTGCGGGGGAGGAAACGACGCCATTTGACAGGAGTGCAGATGCAATCTGGGCTGCAGCGTCATTCTCCGCAACATCGCCATCTTCCAGTTGGGCAGACGCCACGCTGTGATACCCTTCCTCGCGGAGAAATTCAATATCATGCGCCTTGAGAACATGCCCTTTGGGGAAAGTCGTTCCGCTCACAACCAGCCGATGCGCGAGAATAGCGTTCAATGCCTTGTCGAGCGGTATTTCCCCGAAAATCATCGCACTCCCCTTCCCCGAGCCTCGCTCAATCGCTCAAGCTTTTTCTGTGATCTGTTCCTGCAGTTGATCGAAGAATTCCAGCGCCAGCTTTTTTGCCGTGGAATCGATCAGACGCGCGCCGAGCTGGGCCAGCTTGCCACCAACGTGCGCATCGACATCATAAACCAGCAATGTGCCTTCTTCATGCTCCGAAAGCTGGATAGCAGCGCCACCCTGTGCAAAGCCGGCCAGACCGCCCGTTCCCTTGCCGGAAATCCGGCAGGCATGGGGTGGATTCAAATCGCTCAGTTCGACCTCACCCTTGAACTTCGCCTTGACCGGTCCACGACCGCCGGAACTTTTTGGTTGAGCGGTTGAAACAAATACCCGGCATTGAATGCATAATGCCGCAGGGTGCATTCTATGCTTATCCGTCGTGCGAATAGCTGATCGGAAAACGGACGCCGTCAGGAAAGCTTCTCGAAAATGATCAGGATTTTGCACTGGAACTGCTATTACATTCCAAAGTCGCGGTTGTACATGGCGGGGCATTTGGCTTCGGTCCGAACTTCCTTATCTCCTATGCGGCTTCCTTGGATCAAGTTTCACGAGCTTGCGACAGAATAGAAGATTTTATCAACAAGCTTCAGTAAGGGCGGACCAAACTCTTCTATCACGTTTTTGCATCCCACCGCCGTAAAGCGGAGGTCCTGCCACGTGTGAGCCAATCCGGCACCATACTGAGTCCAAACAACTAATATACTGGAGGACCTTATCCGCGCCGTGTGCCGGAAGATACGATGTCTAGATAGACAGCCAGAACGAGAATGCTGCCCTTGATGATCTGCTGCCAGAACGTATCGACGCCGAGCATGGACATGCCGTTGTCGAGGCTGGACAT
>JAEXXS010000271.1 GCA_023451915.1 Pseudomonadota bacterium
CGGATCAGCTTTTGCTGCTTGTCAAAATCGATACCGCTGCGATAACGGGCCGCGAAGAACCCGTCGAGCCGGGGATTATACTTCTTGCCGAGCTCGCTGCCTTCATTCGACTTGCGGATAACCTCGATTGGCGTCCCTGCCCGCGACCAGATTTTGAAGGCTTCATCCCGGTTTTTCTCATCTGACAGCCATTGCGCTGCTTTGACAAAACCCGTCACGACTTTCTGCGTTGCTTCCGGGTAAGCTTTGCGGAACTTGTCGGTAACGAGGAAAGCCCCGAAGCCATCGCCCGTAGCTCCGACAGCTGACGACTTGTAGAAGATTTTTGCCAGACCTTTATCCTCAAGCGGAAGCAGGAAATCAGCGCCGAATACGGCATCGACGCTCTTTGCTGCAATAGCGGCAAGCTGATCGGCATTTTTCAGATCGACGATGGTGATATCTTTTTCGGACAGACCGGCATTATTGAGCGCTGTGATTAGCGCCCAGTGAATAATGGTTGCTTTCTGGATGGCGACTTTCTTGCCCTTCAGATCGGCGATGGACTTGATATCGAGATCCGGCCGCGACGCACCAAAGATGGTGGTGCCGCCATAAGATGCGAGAATGACAGTATCGAGACCGTTCGCTTTGCCGATGATATTGGGAACCGCACCATAGGATGCAAAATCAAGTTGTCCGTTCGATAGGGCTTCGTTAATGGCCGGTCCCGTTCCTGTGAAATAGGTAAACTCAATCTTTGTGGGTGTGCCTTTGAACTCATCTGCGATGAAGCCCTTGGCGTCCGCAATTGCCTGAAGGCCGACGCCGAACGGCGTTCCAAAGCCGAAGCCCACATCACCAAAGCGGATCGTTGCCGGCGCTTCCTCGGCCATTGAAGGAGCAGCCGTGGCGGTTATGACGCCGAACGCTAGCAGAAAGGTCGATAGAAATCGTCTCATAAATTTCTCCAGTCAGGGAATGATCTTGCCGGTCTCGAAGATCCGGTAACTCCAGTCGCCAGCCGTTCCGCGCGGCTTGGCATTTTTCCATCCCATCTCGCGACGGAAACTGCCCATCACGCCGCGCGCAATCAGCTCGCTCTCGGTCGCGCCTTCAATCGCTTCGGAAAGCGGCGACACGTAGAGCGCATCGGTTGGGCAGAAAAGCTCACATAAGAAGCAGGTTTGGCAGTCTGACTGTCGCACGATGATGGGCGCGCTGTCGGGAACTGCATCGAACACATTGTCCGGGCAGGCATCGACACACAAATCGCATTTGATGCAGCGGTCTTCACTGACGATCTCTATCATGATGCTGCCCTCACTTGACTGTGCGCCTCAAAGGAAGCCCAGATGTTTTTCACGCCACCGGAGTCGATTGTCATTGCCATATCGGGGTTTGTTTCGGGGAAATCCGTGCGGCGCTGCAAGCCGCGGCTCTCCTTGCGTAACAGGGCGCTATGGGTCGCCCACCGTGCGGTGGCGATAAGTGCTTCAACCTCACGCACCTTTGTCGTGCGGTGCAATCGCCAGCTTTCGTCCTGCCAAAGGGCAGCCAAATTGTCGGACATGGCGGACAGCCGATCGTGGTTTCGGAAGAAGCCGCCATCCAGCGGAAGAACTTGCTGTTTCACGTTGTTCAGGATGGCATCGACATCGCCCGTCGCTTGCGTTGATTGTTGGCTCAACTGACCATTGGCGGAACGCAGTTTCCTGTCGCGCCAGTTCGGACCCAGCGATTGAACGAATTTCGCGGCATCTTCACCAGCCCACGAACCCGTCGCCATCGCCCAGCTGGAGTTCGGCCCGCCGCCACCGCTGGTAGCTCCCGACATGCCCTGGCGGGTCGCCGCGTCCCCGGCAGCATACAAACCGGGGATCGTTGTTGTTGCGCGGCCGTCAATCTTAAGACCACCGGTGCCACGAACCGTCCCTTCGTGACGAAGTGTGACCGGAAAGCGCTCGGTGAACGGATCGATCCCCATGCGATCAAACGGCACAAAAATATTCGGCTGACCGCGACGAAATCCTTCTTGCAAACGCGGCGGGGCTTTATCCAGAACGGCGTAAACCGGTCCCTTGATCAGTTCTCGCGCCACAACGCTTTGGCGATCACCTGCTGCGGAAAGCTCATTGCCCTGTTCGTCGCTGAACGTGCCCCAGAAATACACTACGCCTTTCGTAACGCTTGAATAGGCGGGCGAAATGCCGAACTGCGCAGAAAACTCCATGCCTGAAAGAACGGCGCCAGCCTCTGCGGCCATAAGGTAACCGTCGCCGGTGAGATTGTTCGTGCCAAGCGCCCCGCTACGAAAAGCGCAGCCGCCTGTTGCTATCACCACCGCGCCAGCGCGGATATGCAACGCCTCGCCGGACCGCCTATATCGCGCAATTGCACCTGCTACCGCACCTTCCGAGACGAGCAATTCTTCGATCGGGCAATGGTCGATTATTCGCACATGCGCCTTGATCAGCTTCTGTCGCATGAAACGCAGATAGTCTGGGCCGCGCAGCATGCCGCGATAGGGCGTGCCATCCTCGTAAGTTGGGAAATCGTAACCCCATTCCGCGAGCAGATCGAGGTTCTCGACAGTCCGGTCAAGCACGCGTTCGATACGCTCTTGTTCCGCAAACCCCAACCCCAGTCGCACTCGTTGCGCGACGGTCGCACTACGCTCGGTGGTTCCGCGCCGGGTATAAATCGTCGTGGTATTGCCAGCCGCAGTGGCGCCGCTCGTGCCGACATAACCTTTTTCGACAAGAACAACGCTGGCGCCCTTGGCAGCGGCATTCCAGGCAGCCCAGCAACCAGCTGGCCCTCCCCCAACAACAAGAACGTCGGTTGATATTTCTACTGTATCTTTGTTCATGGTCTCTCGCATTCACGAAAAACCTATAATTTATATGGAATTTATCAAGGAAGGTTCTGACGGCTGCGGTGAGCTGCGTTAAAATAGTTTTCCATAATGACGAGACCGGGCGCAAACACCGAAATATTTGCGCCCCGAAACTGAAATATTTAGGCAATGGATCGTTGCTGTATCGCCCTTTTGTCTTAGAGCATCATCCTTGGCATGCCCTCCGGCCTGAGATATCGCCTCAGCGCCGCAATACGGAAAATGGCGTTCACGGCTCCATAGCCCTTGTAGCCGCGCCGTTGCACGACTTCGAAGAAGAAGCCCTGATCGTCTGTCGGACTATACAGCTGAAAATATTCGCCGGTTTCATCGCGATCATAAAGAAGATTGGCCGCCTTCAGCCGGTCCGTGAAATCCGGATCGAGGCCAAGCCGTGCTTCAAGATCGTCATAGTAATTGGGCGATATTTCCAGCGTGTGAAAACCATTGGCTTTCAGCGCGGCAGCGGTTGCAAAAATATCATCGGTGCCGAATGCCAGATGCTGAATGCCGGACCCAAAGGTTTCCGCAATGAAGCGGCCAGCCAGTGTGCGCCGGTTTTCAGCACCGTTGAGCGTAATGCGCAGCGATCCGCTGTCATTTTCCACGACCTGACTGCGTACAACACCTGCAGGATCGACAATGTCGATCATCGGTGATTTTTGCGATTCCGTAAGCGATGTATAGAAGAGGAGCCAGGTCAGAAGTTCGTCGAACTTCATCGTCTGCGCGACGTGGTCGATATGGGTGAGGCCTACGCCATGAACATTTCCAGTCTCGGCGACAGGTTCGAACTCGATGTCGAAGATGTGCGCAAGATCGGTCTTTTCATCCAGGAAATAAATCAGTCCGCCCCCAACACCGCGTATTGCGGGCATGCCAATTTCGCCGGGGTCGCGCGGCTGTTCGAACGGCTCCGCGCCCAATGCAATTGCGCGTGCTTTTGCCCCTGCAGCATCGTCGACAACGAGACCCATGGCATAGGCCGTTGTGCCGTGCACCGCATAAGCGGAGCTTGCGAAGCCGCGTATATCTGTATTGACGACCAGATTGATATCGCCTTGGCGATAGAGCAAGACGTCCTTGCTGCGGTGCTTGCCTGCAAGCTGAAAACCAAGCGCACGCAGCACAGACGCCAGCTTATCGGCGCTGTCGGCATGCGCGGTAAATTCAACGAACCCCACCCGATCCACTTTGGCTCTCGCCGGCATTTCGGTTACCGTAAGCCGGTTTTCCGGTTCGACGCGCCGGACCTGATCGCCGAGATAGATCAGCGAACGACGACCATCGGCGGCGATAGACGCGGGTAGCCCGCCACGGAACTGATCGTTGAAAATCTCCAGCGAGAAGTATCCATCGTAACCGGTCGCGACCACTGCGCGCATGAAATCCAGGACTGGCAGGTCGCCCTCGCCCGGCATGTTGCGATAATGCCGGCTCCAGTAAAGCAGATCCATATCGATCAGCGGTGCGTCGGCCATCTGGACGATAAAGAGCTTTTCCTTCGGGATCGAGCGGATCGAATTCACATCGATCTTGCGGGCCAGCGTATGGAAGCTGTCGAGGATCAGCCCAACATTTGGGTGGTCTGCACGGCGCACAATCTCCCATGCATCGCGGTGGTCGTTAATATGGCGTCCCCAGGCGAGCGCCTCATAACCCACGCGCAGATTGCGGCGGGCGGCCCGTTCCCCAAGTTCGCGGAAATCATCGGCGGCGCGATCAACCCCGCCCATGGCCACCGGTGATACATTGGAACAAACCAGAACGAGATCCGTACCAAGCTCCTGCATCAGGTCGAACTTGCGCTCGGCGCGGTCGAAAGTGCGACCGCGCAACGGTTCCGGCATGCCTTCAAAATCGCGAAATGGCTGAAACAGCGTTATTTCCAGTCCAAGATCGCGCGCCATACGGCCCACCTGACGCGGGCTTTCGTCAAAGGTGAGGAAGTCGTTCTCGAAAATCTCGACGCCGTCGAAGCCCGCTTTGGCAATGGCTTCAAGTTTCTGTGGCAGATCACCGCTGATTGAAACCGTTGCTATCGAAGTTTTCATGAGAGGCTCTCCTGATCCGGTTATCGTCTATCCGCGTTCAACGGGTTGGTGCTGCTATCGGCTCTCGTGGATTGTCATGCTCGACATGCCCGCCCAGGAACAGTTGCCCCACGCTTGGATCTGTCAGAAGCTTTGCGGCTTCGTCGTGCATCCGCGTCTGCCCGAGCTCGAGAACCAGACCGTAATCCGACATGGCAAGTGCTGCCTTGGCGTTCTGCTCCACCATCAAAATGGTGACGCCGTGATCACGCAGACGCCTGAGTGTCTGAAACACCTCCTGAACGAGATTGGGCGACAGCCCAATGGACGGTTCGTCAATCAAAATCAGCTTCGGATCGAGCAAAAGAGCACGTGCAACCTCCAACTGTTTCTGTTGGCCGCCCGACAATTCGATTGCTTTGCGATCGCGGAACTGCCGCAGCATTGGAAACTGGTCCATGA